>JAFSXS010000093.1 GCA_017443945.1 Synergistaceae bacterium | reverse complement strand
GGCGGGTGGGCAGAACGAATTATATAAGCGCGATAAAATTTTTGCATTGATCTGGATATAACAAATTAAGTGCGTTGACTATATTATATTGTGCAAATATATTTATGCTATAATCCTTCAAGACTTCGCAGAAAAAATTTTATAACAATTCCCGGAAAAATAAATATTACAACTACATTTGCAACTACAAAAACTTTAAAATTTTTCAGCACTCGCAATTATTCACGGAGAAAAAATTTTTAGTAAGCACAAAAAAACTCCGCCGCAAATTTTCTACGACGGAGCAAAAATTTTTGAGTCAATTAATAGTACTGTATATTTTCTTCTTTGTCCATGATAACGACGCAATCATCTTCTACACGTCTTAATACTTCGACCATTACACTTTCAGGAATTGCAACGCTGCCGCCGGTATATTTGCGTGTTGTGTAGCAGTGAAGGAAAATTGCGCTGCCTCTGTTGGGTTTGCCTAATGGATTCCAGCTGATATTAAGCGCATATCTGTACGCCATATTGTAATCGATTATATGCTCACTCTTGCTGATCTCGAAATCTGTATAATCGTTCGTTGATACAAATTGATTATAAAGCAGCGAGTCCGAGTCTCCGTTCCAGTAGTCAGCCTCATCAACTTTTGTGTAATCGACTTGAGTTCCGCTTGGAGCTCTATTAATTCCGAACGCCTTTGTAAATCTAAATTCGCCGCAGGGAGTTTTTCCATCGCCTTCGACTTTTTTGCCCCAACCATTTCTGCCGATAAACGCATGACAAGAAATAACTTCATGCCATCTATCGCCGTCTTTCTCGTGCATGGTAAAACTTGCGCCTCTTCCTTGATTATCAGGACAGCCCGAAATAATTATTACTTGTGTTGCATCCTGAACAGCAGTAAGCGAATAAAGCCATCTCGGTGAGGGGGTAACATCAGCAAAGGCAAGAGAAGCAATGCACAACGACAACACAACAGCTAAAAAAATTTTACGCATAAAAAAACGCCTCCTTGATAAATATAAATAACTTGACTTGTACGGAATTAAAAAATTGCTATTATGATAATATAAAAGGGGAGAATAAAAAATGTCAAATATACCTAGAGAAAATATTTTACGTGAAAGAATGTCGCGGGTAAAAGAAGTAAAAAATTTCAGGCTCGAACAGCTTGACAAAGATTATTTTGTGATTCAAGTTTTGCCCGAACCTGACTCTGAAGTGCGCGGTATAAAAGGTTCTGTGCTTGACGCTCTTGTTGATGTTTACGGGATAAAAGCGTATTACGAGATAAATATTATTTAATCGTCATCATCGTCGTCGTAATCGTCATTGTATGCGCGCTCGCGTTCTTCTTTCTTTTTGCGCATATATTCAGCGAAAAATGACCAGAATACCGAGATAGCCAGCCCTATTGTAGAATTAATTATAACCATTCTGGTGCGTTGAGGGCCGAATCTTGCATCAGGCGGGTATGCATAATCTATTACAGAAATTGAGGCCATGTCGTTTGCTTCGGTAAGTTTTGCGCTTTCATACTGTCTTAGCATGAGTTCATATTTTGCAGTCGCGAATTGTAATGCTCGTGCGTAACGGTTATATTCCCGTCCGAGTTCAGGAACGCGCCTCATTGACAAGACATCGCTTGATAGTAGATTACTGCTTCTTCGTGTTGAATCAGAAATTTTTTGTTGTTCTTCGAGGCTCTGTAACTCACGTCTCATTGCGTCTAGTTGTGATTGAGCTAGTTTTAATTGCGGGTTATCTTTTCTTGCATAGCTTTTCAACGAAGAAACTTCCACATTTTTGGCTGCTACTTGCTTTCTTAGATCATTTATTGCATTAATCAACGCGCTAGTTTGCGAGTCTAATACTACAACACCGCTTCTTTGCTGATAATTAATCATTGCGTCTTCTGCGTCGTTTAATTCTTTCTGAGCCTGGATTAATTGTCCCTCGAAGAATTCGCGTTTTTTCTGGGCACTTGCTACGGACATATCATGCAATTTATTTTGCAGTTCGTCTACAAAGGCGTTTGCGATGTCGGCTGCTTTCTGGGGGTCTAGTGCGATATAAGAAATTGTTATTATTCCGCTTCCAAAAACTTCTGATGCTTGAAGTCCTCCGAGTACGGCTTTTCTCATTTCTATTCTTGAGTCGGCGCTGGCTTCTCCCATGAGATTAAATCTATCAATAATTGCATCGGCGACAGAATCAGATCTTAGAATCCCTAATAATAACGCTCCTCCGCTGCCCCTTGAGGACATTCCCATAAAATCAGCGAGACCTCCCAAACTTGCAGCTAAACCCTCGATTCTAGATGCTGTTTGCTGAGGGATTATTTTGCAGTCGGCTTTATAAGTAAACGGTGCGAGAAGTGCTCGGATAACAGCAACAATGCCGAATAACATCGTAACAATTATGATAAAAAATTTTCTGCGCCATAAAATATTAATTATGTCAAATAATGATAATTCGTCCTCGTAGCGTTCCTGCTCTTTTTCTCTATTATGAGGCATTGTATTAAATCAAATCCTTTCGAGAAATAAAATTTTTCCGTGTGATTATAGCATTACAGCTCGTATAAAACACGAATGCACGCGTTACTAAGAGATTGCAAGCTAGAAACTTGTTTATCATCAGGAAGTCCCGACACGGCATAAGCTAACGGGATTTCAGTGCAGCCCATTGTAACAGGCACATTACGTTCACGCCATAATTGATTTACTGTATCGCGTAAAAGTTCACCGGCTGTGTGCAGATCTCCGGCTTTAACGAGTCTTATGCATGATTGAATATTATTTTGCTGTTCCCGCGATGGTCTCAAGAAGTGATAATTCAATTTTTCCGCGCAGGTCTGGTAAATTAAACTTTTTATCGTCCCGTCAGTAGCTAATAACCACGAACAATTACCCTGACTCAATTCTCTAGCAGCTTCGACAGTTGACTCCACAATATGAATCAGCGGTACGGGCAAATCTTTTCTGAATCTGTCAATAAAATAATGTGCGGTGTTGCAGGGCACGGCGAGTAAATCTGCTCCCCATTCCGCGAGCTTAAATAAATTTTTCCTGATAACCGGTTCAGGATCAGGGCCGAGTCCCATAAGGCCGTCGCTTCTGTCTGGAGTCTCTGGATCTGAGAGCATTATAATTTTCGGGTGCTGAGAATCATTTTTTGCGGGTGAGTCTTTGGCCAAGATTCTAAGAAATTCAGCACATGCAGCGGGGCCCATTCCTCCGAGAACGCCTAAAGTTTTCACAGGTTTTGACAGCATGATAAATAAACCTCCTTAATTTACGTAATTAATATACTTGCTTTAAATCGCGAATCGACTAAAATTTTATAAATACAATATATCATATTTTATGAAGGGAGAAATTATTTCATGTATTCGTTTTTGGGCGGACTTGTAATATTAGTTCTCGGCTATATGATTTACGGTTTTATCGTTGATAAGATTTTCGGGCCTGACGACAGAAAGACTCCTTGCGTTGAACATCCGGACGGCGTTGACTTTGTGCCGATTTCAGCGGGAAGAGCGTTTTTGATTCAGCTTCTCAACATTGCGGGACTTGGGCCGATATTTGGTGCATTATCCGGAGCGATTTGGGGGCCTCAGGTTGATTTATGGATTGTATTCGGAACAATTTTTGCCGGTGCTGTTCACGATTATTTAGTGGGTATGCTTTCAGTCAGGAACGACGGCGCGAGCGTTTCAGAAATTACCGGAAAATATTTAGGCGGCTTTATGCTTCAAATTATGCGTGTATTTTCTGTTGTATTGCTCGTAATGGTCGGAGTTGTCTTCATGGTCGGTCCTGCAGGTTTGCTCGCGAAATTATTTGTTCAGGGTACAAGCGCAGTTTCCGGCAGTGCATCAGCTGCTACAAGTTTATGGGGCTATAGTGTTGCTGAATGGACAAAAATTTTAACGATTGTAATACTTGTTTATTATTTCCTCGCGACTCTTCTTCCTATTGATAAAGTAATCGGAAAAATTTATCCGTTGTTCGGGCTTTGCTTAATTTTCATGGCAATAGGAATCGGCGGCGTTACAGTCATGAATCACGTAAACGGAGTCAAGCCCATGATTGAAGTATGGGAAGGACTTTACAACATGCACCCTGACGCAGCAAATCAGCCTATTTGGCCGTTAATGTTCATCACAGTTGCATGCGGTGCTATTTCGGGATTCCATGCGACTCAGTCTCCGTTAATGGCTCGCTGCTTGACTTCAGAGCGTAAAGGAAGATTTGTATTTTACGGTGCAATGGTTGCAGAAGGTATTATCGCATTAATATGGGCTTCAGCAGGTATAGCATTCTACAACACAGGAACGGGCGGCGAGTTCTCAACAGCAGCACTTGCAGCAATAAAGGGCGGTAACTCTAACTCAGTCTACGAAATTTCAATTGGTTTGCTTGGCCCCGTAGGAAGTATTCTCGCGATTTTGGGCGTTGTTGCATGTCCGATTACTTCAGGAGATACAGCTTTCAGAAGTGCAAGATTAACAATTGCTGACTGGTTCAAGATTGATCAAAAAGGTTTTGCGCCTCGTTTGATTCTTGCAGTGCCGTTACTTGCAGCAGGATATTTTATTTCGTTAGCTGATTACACGATCGTATGGCGTTATTTCTCATGGTCGAATCAGACTCTAGCAATGATCGCATTATGGGCGGGAGCTGTTTATCTTTGCAGGAACGTAGCACCCGGACGCGGATTTATTGCGGCAATTCCGGCTACTTTCATGAGCGCAGTAAGTGTTACATATTTCTGTATTGCTCCTGAATGTTACTTAATGCTTGACAGAACTCTTGCTTATGGAATCGGAATCGGTGTTGCAGTATTATTCTGCCTGATTTATTTATTCAAAGTTTATTTCCCTGCAACAAAAAAGTAGGCCGTAATCATGATTAAAAAATTAATTCACATTGACGGAATGGGCTGCCAAAATTGCGTTAAACACGTTCACGAGGCATTAACGAATCTTGAGTCAGTTATTGAAGCTGAAGTGAGTCTTGAGAAAAACTCGGCACTTATCACACTTTCGGGCGACATAGACGACTCAGAAATTATTAACGCAATCGATGAGGCAGGCTACGACGTAACAAAGATCGAAGCAGCATAATTGAATCTCAAAAATTTTACGGGTTCTGCGTTTTTTGCGCGGGACTCGTTTTTTATTTGCAAACTACCGGTCTTATGAAATATTATGTGCTATGATAAATTAAAAACTTTCAGGAGGTGTCAAATCGTGATAAAGCTGAACAACATTTTTGTAAAGTTTGACCAGTTCGAGGCTCTTCGCGATATCAACGTTCATGTAAAAGAAGGACAGTTCTACACGTTTTTAGGCCCATCAGGCTGCGGAAAGACTACAACATTACGCACGATAACGGGTTTTATTGAGCCTTCGTCGGGAAGTGTTTTAATGCGCGGTCAAGATATTACACACGTCCCAATCGAGAAACGCAATATCGGAATCGTTTTCCAGTCTTACGCACTTTTTCCTACAATGACAGTGTATGATAATATCGCATTCGGACTCAAGATAAAGAAGTTGAGCAAGCCCGAAATTAAGCAAAAAGTTACGGAAATTGCAGAAAAAGTTGACTTAACCCCCGAACAATTGCAAAAAGCAGTGAGTCAGCTTTCAGGAGGCCAGCAGCAAAGAGTCGCAATCGCCCGCGCACTTGTTACAGAACCTGTAATTATCTGCATGGACGAGCCTTTATCGAATCTCGACGCAAAATTAAGAGTCCAGCTCCGCAACGAACTCAAGAAAATGCAGCGCGAATTTGGCATCACTACAATTTACGTGACTCACGATCAGGAAGAAGCATTGACTCTCTCCGACTGCATATCAGTATTCAACAAAGGCGTAATCGAGCAGACAGGAACACCCAACGAAATTTATAATCACTCAAGCACGGAATTTGTAGCAAACTTTATCGGCGACATTAACAAACTCGAACCTCATATAACGAGCACGCTAAATCTCCCGTCAAATCAGAATCATTTTATCAGGCTTGAGAGAATAAGAGTCAATAACGAGTCAGACACAGGCTTTGACGGCACAATCGAGTCAGAAGAATATTACGGGCTTTACATCAAATATTATATCCGCACAGAAGGCCAAGTCTTGAAGGTAATCGAGAAAAACGACGGAATCAACCTTTACAGCACGGGCGACTCAGTGAAAGTTATAATCAACCCGTCCGACATCATGAGCTATCACGCTTAATAAAAGGGGTGACTCTCAATGCAGAAAAATAACACTTTCGACGCAGGATTTATCGCAAAAGTTTTCGGACTCGCGCTATTTCTATATTTATTTCTGGGATTTATGGTCATGCCGTGTTTGAATACTTTAACGTCAATTTTTACGACCAATAATGACCCTCTTGCAGTCATAAAATTTTTCATGGCCGGAACTATGCCGCTTTTTGTGTGGAACTCGCTTAAACTTGCAATTTGTCTTGTCATTACAGTAAATATCGTCGGAATTAGTATCGTACTCTTAACCGAATATTTTGACATCAAAGGCGCGTCAATTTTGCGAATGGGTTATATGACGACATTAATTTATTCGGGCGTGGCACTGGTTACGGGCTATCAATTTTTATACGACACAAACGGAATGATGACGACTTGGCTGGCTCAAATTTTCCCGCATATGAATCGTCAATGGTTTTCGGGCTTCAACGCTGTATTATTCACAATGACATTTGCATGTACGTCAAATCACGCGTTATTTCTGCGCAACGCCATTAGAAATATAGATTACAACACAGTCGAGGCAGCTAGAAATTTGGGTGCGAGTCCCTTCAAAGTTTTATTCCGCGTTGTAATGCCGACTCTTTTGCCTACTTTATTTTCACTAACTGTAATGACATTTATAACGGGACTTTGTGCGATGTCAGCACCGACTCTGTTAGGTTATAATTCAATAAATCCCGAAATAGTGAGATTAGCAGGTTCAAGCGCAGCAGATGAGTCATTTCCTCAGGCACGTGCGGCACTCTTGAGCGTGATACTTGCGATGTTCACGATTATATTATTAAGCGTCCTGAATCACTATGAGCGCAAGGGGCATTATTTATCGGTCTCGAAGACTAAAGCAAAACTCGTGAAGCAAAAAATTAACAGCCCGTTCTGGAATGTAACAGCACATCTTTACGCGTATATATTATTTGTGATTTACATGACTCCTGTTGTAATGATTGTCTTGTTCTCGTTCCAGAATTATCCGGCAATAAGAAGTAAAATGCTGAATCTAACTGACTGGACGTTCATAAATTATTTCGGCACGCAAAATTATGAGTACATGACATCACGAGGCAGATTAAGGACTCGAATCGGTTCAATTTCGGGAGTATTCTCAAATTCTGACGCGGTCGGGGGCATAAGACTTTCATTTATTATGTCTGCTGTAGCTGCTGCACTTGCCTGCGTTATAGTAGTGCTTGCGGTCTCGTACATTTTCAAGAATCGCAACAAGAAACGTGCATTAATTACAGAAAGCTGCTTATTATTTCCGTGGCTGTTACCTACGATTTTAATATGCTACTCGTATAGAATATTTTTTAATCGCGAAGTCTGGTATGTGTTCGGGAATAATTTATACTGGCGTGAAAACGTGAGATTCTTAATAATAATGGCGTATACAGTTACAAAATTGCCGTTTGCCTTGAGAATGATCAAAGCAGCATTTTACGCGATAGATGACGAACTTGAGGACGCAGCAAAAAATTTAGGAGCTTCACCGGTTTATACGTTCTTGAAAGTGAAATTGCCGATTATATTGCCGAGTGTGTTAGCTGTATTTGCGTTAAATTTCAATGCATTATTTACAGAATACGATATGGGCGCGACGTTTCAATCATCGTACGGGAAGACCTACGCAATGATAATACAAAATATGACAATGGAAGAAGGCCGGGAGGGCTATAACATAAATGCGTCTGGGCGGCGTTGTGCGTCGACAGTGTTTATCATGATAGTTTCGGGGATAATTCTTTATTTAGTCTATGGCGTGGGAGCAAGGGATCTCGGCGAAAGATTAGAAGCGCGTAAAAAATGGCGTAAACGTTGGGCAAGACTCACAGGCAAGAAAACAGAATAAATGTGTGATATACTTACATGGAATTCATAAAATGAAAGGATTGACAGAATTGAAGCAAAATTTGTATAATAACTTGTGGCTCGTGCGGATTCTGTCCTCTCAAATTCCCATTTAATACACAGAAATTCTAACAATTTTTCACGAATAAATTTGCGTCCGTGTGATTCGTGCACGGGCGTTTTTATGTGTACAGAGAGGCGGGATCGTTCATGATTAAAGCTGCACTCAAGAAAGCACGGCATTTTATTAGGACTCATTTAATCGACAACTCAAAATTTTTAACGAGTCTCAATCAACGCAGAATCAAACGTGCAGAAGAAACCGCATATCTCCGACTTCAAAGAATGACTTACGCGCAAATCGAGCAAGCAATCGGCGAGCAATATCAAAAAATTTTCAATCGCAAATTAAACTGGGACGCCCCGCAGACTTACAACGAAAAAATTAACGTCGCAAAAGTTTACATGCCCACTCCAGAAAAAACTAGACTCGCAGATAAATATATCGTCCGTGAATGGATACGCGATAAACTAGGCGAGCAATATTTAATCCCGCTTTATGGAATTTATGACTCATTTGATGAGATCGATTTTAACTCATTGCCGGATAAATTTGTTATTAAGTGCAATCATGACTCGGGGAGCGTTACTCTTGTACATGATAAAAGCAAAATAAATATTTCTGAACTAAAGAAAAAATATGATGCTTTAATCAAGAGAAATTATGCTTGGCTTGGCTGGGAGATGCATTATCGCGATATTAAGCCGAAAATTTTAATCGAGAAATTTATGGATGAAGCAGCAATTAATGATTATAGATTTTTTTGTTTTGATGGTATCCCGTATTATTGTGCTATTGATTTTCACAATGAACAACACAACATAAGTGAACGAAATTTTTATAATATGAACTGGGAATTACAGCCATTCGGTTTAGGTTATCCCACTCATAACGCAGAAGTTCACCAACCTGAAAATTTTGACGAAATGAAAAAAGTTGCTGCGAAATTGTGCGAGGGTTTACCGCATGTTAGAGTCGATTTATATTCGATTGGCGGTAAAGTATATTGCGGTGAGATGACATTTACACATGCAAACGGAACACAAAAATTTAACACCAGACGAATATGATTACAAGCTCGGTGCATTATGGCCGTTCGATAATTCTTTGAGGCAAAAAATTTTAATGCAACATTCCCGCCCTGATTTTGACTTCACGACATTATAGCGCACAAATAAACCCGGACACTTGATCCGGGTAATATACTCTATATCACAAAAAAATGGAGCGGAAGACGGGATTTGAACCCGCGACCCCAACCTTGGCAAGGTTGTGCTCTACCCCTGAGCTACTTCCGCATTGTAATAATTATATTTATTTATTGTTCACACTGGTGGCGGGACCCAGAGTTGAACTGGGGACACGCGGATTTTCAGTCCGCTGCTCTACCAACTGAGCTATCCCGCCTCACACTTTGCGATTTATATTTTATGGCGGGGCCGACGAGACTTGAACTCGCGACCTTCGGCGTGACAGGCCGACACTCTAAACCGACTGAGCTACGACCCCGCGTTTTATAAATCTCTGGTGGGCGAAGCAGGGTTCGAACCTACGACCCCCTGCGTGTAAAGCAGGTGTTCTACCGCTGAACTATCCGCCCGGCTTTCGTCGAACACAAAGCGTATTTTACTATTGAGCGTTGATTCTGTCAAATTTAAATTTGAGATTCTATTTGCTGCCAAGTTTTATCTGCTGCCCCGCCTAGTGTCTTGAAGTAATCAGCGCAATTCTTCAGTGCTTGTTTTACGTTTTCGGGATTAATTGACTCTTCCCATGTACGCGCAAGCTCTAAATCATTATGCACGCAGAAAGCCGCACCCATTGAGTCCATTCGTTCTGTGTCGGGAAAATCTGACATGCTCGGCCCGTGAATCGCAGGAAGTCCAAATAAAGCCGGTTCAAATGGATTCTGGCCGCCCTTGTTGACGAGACTTCCTCCGACAAAAACTGAGTCAGAAGCTGCATACAAATCAAATAGCACGCCGATTCTATCAACGACTATTACATCATAATTATTATTTTCCCGTTCGATTCGTGAAAGTAATTCCGCCTTCAAATCGCTATAAGGCAGTACAGACGCAACTGTCATTAAAGCGCGTTCAGGGTGTCGGGGAACTATTGCGAGTCTCGCGTCAGGAAATTTTTTGCGCAGGCTTCTGAATGCAGCGATAACTACATCGTCTTCGCCTTGATGAGTGCTCCCAGCTGTGAATAACGGCGAGTCAGAACTTTTCTTGAGCCACCGCCATTTTTCCGGGTCTGCTGATTTGCGGCGATCTAAAAGCGCGTCAACTTTGCAATCTCCTGTTACAATAATTTTTTCTTCAGGGACTCCAAGCTCTAAAAATTTTCTCTTGTCATCGTCGAATCTGACCATTAATTTATTCAAGCACTCAAGCACACCTTGCCAGAAATATTTTGTACGTCTCAATCTCGCAAAACTTTTCTCCGAGAGTCTCCCGTTTGCCAAGAATGCCGGAATATTACGCGCCTTTAACTGATATAACATTTCCGGCCATAATTCCGTCTCCATTGTGATATAAGCGCATGGGTTGATATTTTCTATTGCACGCGAGACAAATTTTTTTGCGTCAAATGGGCTGTAAATGATCTTGTCAACAATGTCGCTTAAAAGATTTTGCGCTGTCTCACGGCCTGTAGCTGTTACTGTTGAAATTATGCAGGGACGGGGATTCTTGTTCTTTATGCGCCGAATTAATGAGCTTGCCGACTGAACTTCACCGACTGAGACCGCGTGAACCCATATAGGTTTTTGCGAAATATTTTCAACTTGGCCGAGACGTTCTGAAATATCGCCTTTATATTTGCGCTTGAGAATTTGCAGCCCTCCGAGATTAAAAAATGTGCTGACTAATGAGCGGTATAATGCAAATCCTGCGTGCCACGTCATAAACGAGTTACTAAATAATTTCTTCAGAGTAATTCACCCTCTTTTAATTTGCTGCCCAGAGTCCGCGCCTTGAGTTCTGCGCCTCTGATTGAAATTTCTTGAATAAATCTTCATAGCGTTTATTAGGCTTTATTATCATGACTCTTGCGTAACCTCCTAATAATAATCTCGCGTTGAACATGTCGCGCCGTATTGATGACTCGTTGATTCTGTCGGGCCTCTCAAGCCATAAATAAGCTAAATGACGTTCGTATCTGTCTAACGGTGATGAGTCATACTCAAGCCATACTATTTTGCCGGTTAATGACTGCTTTGTGAAATTGCTTGCTTCTCGTCCATAGGGCTGCACACCTTTTTTCGGGTGAACTGTTTCGGGGGTGTCGACTCCTAATAATCTAACGCGCCTATCTTGATTATTTATTGTGATTACAAGTGTATCGCCGTCAATGACTCTTTTTACTGTTCCGGACACAATGTCAGAGCCGATATTATTATTTGGTACGTTATTATTATCGCCTATAAACTGCGAAATATCGACGTTGAAGAACCAGAATACAGCAAGAACAAGCAGAATAATTATACTTTTTTTGCCGCCCAGCTTCTTAATATCGGCAGGAGTGAGATTAAAATTTTTTCTTCGCGGCATTTGTTAGACCTCCAAAATTTTTATTTTCACTGTTGCAGCACGTTTAGAGCCGTCTTTATTCACCAGCAAAATATATAAATCCATAAAACACGGCACAGCGTCATGAATCCATTCTGAATCAGCAAATTTGAGAGTAAAAAATTTATCGTTCCTGACAATATTCAAGCATTCAGACCATTTTTTAACCGGCAAATATGAAGGTCCGCACCTGCATTGCGAAATATCAAGCGATTCAGAGTCAAACTTGTCATTATTGATTCTCACGACAAAATTTTTCTCTGGCGAAATGTTATTTTCTGCTTCAGCCGGAATTATAGCAAGCTCCGATTTTAGCTCGTTCATTAAATTTTTCGCGTCCTCAGCCCATGACATTACAGCACCTTCTATCATTGCACCGGCTATGTAGGGATTTGTCTTGATTCGTAATTCTATTTGCGGGTCAATGTCAGATAATTTTTTCTCGATAACTGACTCGACTTCAGAAATTTTTTCGCGGATTATCTCACTTTTTTCAGGGTACAACAAATCGCAGGCCGCTTGAACTTCCTGATTCATGAACCACGCATTATTCTTGTAATCTAAGTCTTGAGGCTGCGTATTAAAATGTTCGCGCAAAGATTTTTCTGATTCTACATCCTCGTAACCTTCAGGAATTGAATTTATCCCGAAATAAAACGGCACATAAGGCGCAAAACAAGGCCGGCCAAGAGCTTTACGCAAAATTATTCGTTCAGGTCGGCGGCGAATCTCGGCTATAGTGCTTTCTAACGTGTCAATGTTGCAAATCGTAAGTGGCGAGTCGAAATGCGGCGTGTTACCGTTTGAATTATTCGAGCTTGTGCCCTCAAAGTGAGTCCGCAAAATTTTCTTGAGGGTATCAATATTTACCTTGTGAGCAGGTTTAATCGAGAAAGGCAGCGACTCCCATTCATGATCTAATAATCCGCTCAAGTCAATATCAAGCAAAATTTCAAATGCCCGGACGTGTCTGTGAGTATTTTTTTCGAGTCCGTAAGTTGCTTCACTCTGATAAACTTTTGCGAAATCAAATATATTTTCGGGATCGTGCCAGCCTCGTTTAATAGCATAATTCACAAGTTCGTTATAACCGCGTGCTTTCTTGTCGCAGTCATGAATCGTGTAATGATTCGGGATAATTGCGGCTTCGTCGTCGGGGACTCGCTGAATTGCGTAATGTTTGCCGTTTACTATCTGCATTACAAAAATTTCGTCGCAGTCTGCAAATGCGTAAGATCTCCCGCTTGATGCATAACCGTACTTGTCAACTAAATCACACGCGATATTGAGTGCGTCTCTTGCGTTCATGGCCTTTTCCGCGACTAAACGCCGTAAACCGTAAGCAATGCCGCCGTTAAATAATTCGGGTGAGTCTTCTTTTGAGTCAGCGCAGTTATTTGAGCAGATTACAACTCCGAATCCGTTCACGTACAAATCACAAAATGAAGGCTCCGGCTTGTCGGGATTATAAGTTTTTGCCTCTGACCATAAAAGACTCGTGCGTGTAGGGTTTAATTCTAGTTCTGCTGTGTCGGGTTCAAATTTTATAGTTGTTCCCGGGTGTCTGCGCAATTTGTGAACTAAATGAGTCTGCATTGTATAACGTCCTGGCGCGTCCTCGTTGTGAGCTACTAAGACATTGCCGGACTCAGATGCTTTGCGGCCGACTAAGACGGTCATGCAGGCGAAAGAAATTTTTGCGCGCAAGAGAAAGAAATATATAAATACTGCGAGAAAAATTAATAATGTCATCAATAACGAGTTCCCCCTAAAATTTTTTATTACTATATCACACGTTTATAATATATGAAGGCTGGATTATTGAGAATGGATTCGTGAAAATTTTGGCTGTTCTCACTAAATGTATAAATCAACACACTAAATATAACAGCAAAGTCAAAAGCTAAAACCTTTTGCCGTATTCGTGGTGTTAGCTGCTCTCTTTGGTTGCAGCAGGAATGCAAAATATTATATTTACGAAAATTTTTGCTGTAATTAACTATATTGCAAATCATACTATTTACAGCTAACTAAACGCGTTTTATAGCTTATAATTGCTCGCGTATATTTAATCACGATAAGGGATGTGAATTTTTTTGCGTGAAACTACGCGCACACACAAGAATAAGAGAAAAGCACGCAGGAGATTTATAAATTTTCTTGTGATTCTGCTTATATTCATGGGAGTAATTTTTTCGTTCGCTGACATCGGCGGAAATATGATTTTATCTCTGGCAAGAAATTATTTATTCGAGAAATATAATTTATCCCTCTACACACAAGGCATTACGGGAAATCCTTTCAAGGGGTACACGCTGAAAGATTTCGAACTCCGCAACAACGACGGGCGAAAAGTTTTCTCGGCTCAAAAGTTGACGGGCAATCTAATTTTTTCGACTCTACTGCGCGGGAAAATAAAACCGTCAGAAATTTCTATTGACGGCGTAAATATGAATCTCGACTCATTATTTGACTCACTGGGAAAATTCAGCGACCTATCACAAAATTTAATACCGCCCAAAATAAATATATTTCACAGCAAATTTAATTCGCGTCTGGGAGTCATTAACGTGCAGTCATTACGCGCAGACCTCGAAAAATTTGATATCGACATTGACGCAGCTATAAATAATATTCCGGTCAAAGGCGTTATCGACTTCAACGAGTCAGCCGGCTTCAACGCAATTAATAGATCTGATATTTCGTTAGGCTCAGGAAAATTTTTCGCTACAGGGGGATTGCTCGATAATAAAACTGTAGATTTACATGCGTCGATTCAAGATTTTGATTTGAGCGAAATAGATTTATTATTCCCGGCACTGTCAGAAATGGGCAGCTTTGAAGGCGTTACAAATTTAAACATTGACATAACCGGCGATAAAGAAAATCTCAAATTATCCGGAAGTCTTGATTATATCGGCAAAAAAATTTACGGGCTTATAGTCGAACGAGTCAGCGCAAATCTTGCATACTCTGAAAACGTCTTGACAATAAATGATTTACAGGCCAGCGCGTTCAATGTGCCCATTCAGGGAGAAATCGCAATTGCTTCAAGGCCGAACGAAAAAATTTCCCTCATGATAAAACTTGATGCAAGCGAAACAAATTTAGACGTTCCTGACATGAAAGAATTATCCGGAAAAATTGAGGCTTTCAACGCTAATATTACAGGAAATCCGGACTCATTAAGCGGCGTGATAAATTTCTCGGCTCCTAAAATTGTTTATGATGATAAAAATTTTGCGAACATAAAGACTCAAATAAAGTTTTCTAACACTGACTCGGCAAATCTCAACGGAAAATTTATAATCGACGGCGCACAAGGTTATTTACAGGGAAAAATTGAGTCCTTCCTGATTAAACCTGTTCTCAAGCTAACAGCAAAAATTGTAGATTTGGACATTAACAGAGCAGCCGACTTCATCCCATATGAATATGAATCAGATTATAAGCTCGCTGGAAAAATTAATCTCTCGGCAAACATCACCGGAAGTGCTTGGAGACCTGTTATAGCCGGTAGTCTCTCAAGTCAGGAAATTTCAGCAGCAAATCACAAATTAATCAAGCCCGCTTTACATTTTTCGTGCAGGAATGACAAATTGACTCTCTCACGCAGCGAAGGCACTATTAACGGAATGAACATAAATTTAACGGGAATTATAGAGCCTATCACATCAGCAGACCCGAAATTAAATTTAAATGCTGCACTTACAATGACTCCTGAACAATTAAAAAATTTTGTTCCCGAAATAAATAAATATTCTCTCAAGGGCAATATCAACGCGGGCGCAAAAATTTCCGGCACAATAAATAATCCGGTCATGAGTCTATTAGTTTTCTCGCCAAATCTTCACGCAATGGACTCTATTCACGCGCGAAATATTGAATTAACGCAAATTGACGGCAAAATAAATGTTCATGCAAAATCTTTAACTGCTGGAGGGCTGACTCTTTCGGGACTCAACGCGGAAATTAATAACGATGACGGGAAAATTAATTTACTCGCAAATTCTAAGTCTGCAATCTTTCAGGGCTTGAATCTCGGACAATTTAACGCGAAAATTTCAGGCACTCCGGAAAATTTGACTCTCGACGACGTAAGAACAGGCACTAAAGGCGCAGAAATTATTTTTTCGGGAAGTATGCAAGTTTATCCGGCTGTAAAATTAAATCTCGCTCTCAACTCGCAAAATTTCAGACTCGAAAGAATCACGCAAAATCTTTCAGGAGGCGCAAATCTCGCGTTTAATCTCTCAGGCACAGGAAAAAATATCACCGGTAAAGGCTCAATCAATGCTGACACTATAAATTTTTACGAGGTCGGACTCAATGATGTAAATCTGCCGTTAAATTATTCTGACGGTAAATTATCATCAAACGGGACATTTGAAATCTATAACGGTACGGCCAAGAACGCATTAAATCTCGATGTCAACGCACAAAAATTTACTGATAACATAAGCGCGTCCGGACTTGATTTAAATTTGCTGTTAAATGACTTAATCGGCACACTTGACGGCAAAATATCGAGTTCTGCGAAATTAATAATGCGAATCTCAGGCGACAACAAAAATTTTTCGGGCACAGGAAATTTCAGCGCAGGAGAAGGAATCATAACCGGTTTTGACTGGCTGAGTCTCGTAAATAAGTCTGACGGTCTAAAATTTTCGGGAATTAACGCGCCTTTATTATTGCAGGCAGGAAAATTAATTATCAAAACGGGATCAGCAATTAACCCCAACAAGCACGAAACTTTATACAAGTACGCGAAATTAATTCATGACGGCATTATAAATTTCACGGGTCAAGATGTCATAATAGATTTAATTGCGGAAATGGGCATTAACGCAAAATTTGTGAACGTTATAGATTTATTGCGGGACGGTGCAAAAGATTCGGGCGATTTCAGACCGGTAACGCTAAGAATTTCGGGAAGTGCTGACTCGCTTGATTTATCGGCAGGAGATAAAAATTTGCAGGCTGACTCAGATAATATGCGCGAAAAATTTAAAGACGAACTCAGAGAACGTGCGCGCGATGAGATCCGCAAAGGTTTAAAACTAGGTTTAGGAGGACTCTTAGAATGAGATATATAAATTTGAATATACGAGAAATTTTATTGACTGTTCCGGCGTTATTATGGGCGTTATCGTTTCATGAATTTTGTCATGGCTTTGCTGCAAAAATGGTCGGCGATGACACAGCAGAGCGTTACGGAAGATTGACTCTTAACCCGTTTCACCATTTTGATTTAATCGGGACTCTTATGCTTTTATTTGTCGGCTTTGGATGGGCTAAACCTGTTCCGATTAATACGCGTTATTTCAAGAATCCGAGAAGAGATTTAATTATTGTCTCGCTTGCAGGTGTTGTCGGAAATATTTTAACGGCAATTATAACTGTCTTGATTATAAGACTCATAGGCATTTACAGAATTTATAATTTCGGTGGTGAGCCGCTTATTATAGTTTTGTCCAAGATGATAAATATAAATATGGGCTTGGCTGCGTTTAACTTGATTCCGATTCCTCCTCTTGACGGTTCGCGGGTGCTTGAGGCGTTTTTGCCATATAAATATCTGCACATTTATTACTGGCTTGAACGTTATGGAATGATTATTTTGCTAGTGCTGCTTATGACGGGAATTATAGATTTTATTTTCTCGCCGATTATAAGATTATTGTGGATGTTGCTGCCGTCGTTGTATTAAAAAATTTTTATGGTGTAAAATATTCCCGTTACTAATTATTTCATTCATTAAGGCAGGTTAATAAATTGTCCGCAAAAGATTTCTGGCCTTCAGAGAAAATTACGCCTGAAGACTTGTTAAATAAAGCACGTGAGGCAGCAGATAGAGCTTATGTGCCGTATTCGCGTTTTCATGTCGGAGCAGCTATGTTATTCGAGAATGACGAAATAATTTTATCCTGCAACGTTGAGAATGCTTCTTACGGCGTTACAATTTGTGCAGAGCGTGCCGGAGTCGTTATCATGGTGTCGCAGGGAAAAAGAAACCCTTTAGCAGTCGCCGTTGTTGGTTCGCACGAGGATAGAGACGATTATTTTACGATTGAGTGTCCACCCTGCGGAGCTTGTCGTCAGGCGCTAATGGAATTTAACAAAAATATGCTCGTTGTTATGGCTTCCAAAGATGGCGCAAAAGTCTACGAGCTGAAAAAATTATTGCCTCATTATTTCACGCTGGATCCTGATTAAATCATGAAGTGCGGAACTGTTGCGGTTATAGGCCGTCCAAATGCTGGTAAATCTTCGTTAATTAATGCGCTGTTAAAGACTCATGCAGTCATAATATCGCCCAAACCTCAGACAACAAGAAATTTAATCAGGTGCATATATAATGATTCGGACTCGCAGATAATTTTTACTGATACGCCGGGAGTCTTGAATGCAAGTGATAAGCTCGGAAATTTCTTAAATGATTCAATTCTTGACGCAATAGAAGAAGCTGATTTAATTTTATGGCTCGTCGACGCAAATACAAAAAGTTTAGACCCTGAAGACTTTCATACAGCAGAACTCGTTAAATCAAAACCGGTTATACTCGCGATAAATAAGTCAGACAGATTCAACCCTGCACAAGCGTTAGGCTTATATCTCAAAATTTGCGCGTTCAAGCATAAAATCGCAATCTCTGCCAAACGTAAAAGCGGTCTCGATGAATTAATAGCACTCTTGAAAAATTTATTGCCCGACGGCCAGCCGATTTATGATCCTGATATATTAATGGACACGACTGAAAGATTTATGGCGAGTGAAATTATACGCGAGAAAATTTTAATGCTGCTGCGTTATGAAGTGCCCCACCGAGTCGCCGTCGAAATTGACGAATACAAGAGCCCGGACGAATTTCCAGACAGGAAAAAATTATATATCCGCGCGTCATTGATAACAGAGACAGAAGGCCAGAAAAAAATTTTAATCGGTGCAGGGGGCTCAATGATTAAGAAAATCGGCGAGACTGCAAGAAATTCACTCGAACAAATTACAGGACTTCCTGTATTTCTTGAATTATGGGTGAAAGTTATTCCGGGCTGGCGAAAAAATAATATCGCGTTAAAGCGTCTGGGTTATGCGTAAAATAATTAATAAAGCTCCCGGCCATTATTTATAGTCAGGAGCCTTATTGTTTTGAGAAAGGAGTGTTTTATGTTAGTTAGCGTCTCATTCTAAAAAATTCGTCAATGCTATCAAGAATATCTTTCGGCAGCATAGTCTTCAATAAATATTTTTCGGGCTTGAAGCGTAATACTTCCATGATGCTGCGTTTGTCGCCCTTAGCAGTAAGAAACATTACCGGAATATTTGCAGTGTTAGGATCCGAGCGAATCATCTCTAAAACTTTCGGCCCGTTCACTATCGGCATTTCAAAATCTAGCAGGATTAAATCAACTTTATTTTTCGCTAATATAGTAATTGCGTTCATGCCGGAATTTGCGACTAAAATTTTATATCTCGTCGATAAAAGACTCTTCATTGAGCGCAAAGCCGTTGCATCATCATCAACAATTAATATGCTCTTGAAGTCTCTTAACTTGTCGACCGCCTCGCCCTCTTTCTGTAAGCGTGCAATCAAGTCTTGAAGATCTACCGGCCTCGTGTACATTCCTGCAACGTAATCAGCTTTCTTGCCGATAATTGCGTCAAGTTCTTCCTGCGTGCCGATTACAAAGAATCTTATGCCTCTGTCCTCAACTAAATCACGAATATAGCCGAGTACATCAATCATTAAATTGTCTTCACCCTGCAAATAAAGTATAAATATTCGCGGAATATCTGAAGTTTTTTGCGTTGCTGCTTCTCCTGCTGCGGGGTCTGCTCCTTCTTCGCTCAACAGTGCTGCGACTTCGGGATCAACTGAAGACTCGTCCGAGGCGGGCGCGTTATCTTCCTTCAAGAAATTTGATATTGCAGTAACGTCCGGATGCACCGTCAAGACCTCGAAATCTTGAGTCTTCAAATGGTTAATTATTCCTTGTGATATAAAGCTCATTTTTTCAGTGATAAATAATATTTTGCTCATATCTCTGCCCTCTTTCTTTATTTTTCCAATAACTGCTCAAGAGTTGACCAATCCGCTGCAGTTACGCAGTCTTTTATTTGCTCGAATCTCTCACGCTCGGAGTCGGGTATACGGAAATTTTTAGCCTCGTTTATCAAATTGTCAATATTGTCCAAATCAAAATCTGCCGCAAAACCCTTTATGAGCGAATACATTTCGTGCAAATCTTCTATAGAAATTTCCGGAAGTGATAAATCAGGTTCATTCTTGCCGAAAACTTTTGCGAGAACTTCTTTATAACCCCTATATTGCGATAACAGCGCAGGAGTCTTTGTCTCTATCTCGTGAACGTCGTTTTTGTCGCCGCATTCCTCCAAATATTTTGCATCGGCCGAAAGATTCAACGCCCCGACCAGACGCGCCGCACTCTTTAACGCATGAACAAGAACTGTATAATTTTTTATGTCCTTCTCACGCGCAAATTTTTCTATGTCATCGGCCTTCTTGTCGAGTGTGTTGTAAAAAATTTCTAGTGCCTGAATGAATGTATCTTCACTCCCGCAATTTGTTACAGCTGCATTATAATCTATTCCAGGAATATTTTTATACGGTGAAGACTCTGACTCTTGCGCTGATTCTGACTCTGATTCGCTGATTGACTCATTAATTGCCGGTTCGTAATCTTGAGTCATTGCGTCGCCCCTAATTATTAAATCATCGGGCAGATATTCCAGCAAAATTTGTTCAAGTCTCACAGTGTCGACCGGTTTAGAAATATAATCGCTGAATCCTTCATCAATGTATAATTGTCTTGCGCCTAACACAGCATTTGCAGTCAACGCTACAACAGGAGTATTATAATTCAAGCCTTCAGGAGATTTCTTCAAGTTGTGGAAAGCCTCGATTCCGTCCATACCGGGCATTCTGTGATCAAGGAAAATCATATCATATTTATTCATTCGAGCCATTTGCAGCATTTCAACTCCGCTTGAGGCCGTGTCAATTTTTATTTTCGTCTTCTTCAGCAGGTTAGCGAACACTAACAAATTAACGTCTGCGTCATCAACAACTAGGACTCTTGCGCCAGGTGCTTGGAACGACTGCGTAAATTTCACGTCCTTATGTGTTGTCGCCATTGAATAAGCGCGTTCATAGTCTCCGATCGGCTCCCACTTGATAACATTTTGACGCACATCAAATGAAAATGTAGAACCTTTGTGAAACACGCTTTCAATTTTTAATTCGCTGCCCATTAATTGTAATAATTTCTGCACGATAGGAAGTCCAAGCCCTGAACCGTCCGCGCTGAATTTTCTTGATGTTTCCAAATGCTCGAACGGTGTAAAAATGTACTCGATATTTTCTGCTTTGATTCCGATTCCTGTATCGCTCACTGCACATTTTAGCAGAATCGTATAATTGTCAATTGCTTCAAATCCGATTGTAATAGTAACTCCGCCGCGTTCAGTATATTTTATTGCGTTGTTGAGAAGATTTAACATTACCTGCCTGATGTGATACTCGTCGCCGTCCAAGATTCTGGGAATTGATTTATCTACATTTACGGTGAAATTCAAAGATTTTTTCTTGGCCTGTTCAGCTGCGATATTTACCATGTCATTTATTAACGAGCTTAAATCATATCTGACCGGAGAAATTTCCATTTTGTTGTCCTGCAATTTTGAGAAGTCAAGAATATCGTTAATTATTCCCAGTAAAGCACGTCCGCTCCTTTGAATCACAAGCGCATATTCTTTTATTTCGGGGCGGTCTTCCTCGCGTAAAATCATTTCGTTCATGCCTAAAATTGAATTCATCGGCGTTCTTATCTCGTGAGACATGTTGTCAAGAAATGAGCTTTTCGCCTCGTTAGCTGCGTTTGCTTCCTTTATTGCGCTGTCGAGTCTTATTTGCTGTCTTCTATATGAATACGTGTAAATCAAGCACAACATACCAAGCGATCCGGTTACGATCAAAATCGGCAAAAATGTGCTGCCCCTCACTGCAAGAGCGTAATTAATAGATCCGGGGTAAAAATGTGCGAAAATTGCATTAGAAATATACGCGGAAATTTCTAGACAGAGCATTACAACAGCGTCAGAAAAATTCATAAAGCACGGAGTCGCAACTACCGCAAGAATAAAGAAAACCGGGACTCCTCCGTCTGTGCCTCCATCAATGAAGAATAAAGCTGTAAGGCCGAATATAAATATTCCTGCTGATAACGGGTACTCAAGCCATGAAAGTTTTTCGGGAGTACGGCGCGAAATATTTTTCATCGAGTAAACAAGCACAAAAATAGACAGCATACAGAGAATTAAATACATCACAGCAGATCTGTTAAAGCCCTGTACGAGTCTTATAATGCCCAGCAATCCCATAGAAAACGAAGAGACCGCACCAAATGCGCACATACACAAAGATTTTATATTTGCTGCTCCGTTTCCATTGGCTGGAGCTGTTATAAATTGTCGTAAATATTGAGTGTTCATGCGTTGAATAATATCACATTTAGAGTGCAGGTGCTATAACTGTGAGAAAAAAATTTTTGCGTGTTCGCGCTACCCCTTCAATCCGGGCGGGCGGGTGGGCGGGACGAACGTTTTTGCACGATAAATTTATAGCATGAAATCGCAATAAATGAATAAGTTGAATCTCATAAAAATTTTTTTGCGCAAACATGTGAGTAAAAATTAACGCCTTATCGCGAAAAAAATATTTGCGAGTCTTTGCACGATAAATCACAAGCTAACATTTTTGTATTAGTAGAAGTATTAGTAAAAATATTTTCTTTGACTCAAATGGGGGAAAATTTTTAATAATTATATCACGCTAAATACTTCATAGGTGCTATACTTTTCATAAATATAATTTCTCACAAATAATATTTTTCGTGCAGTAAGGAGCAGGCATAAATTTGGAAAGTCATTACATAATAGAATCAGAAATCGCCGTAATTTTTCTAAGTGTTACGCTATGTGTATATCTTGAGCTTATATATTCGGGTTCAACGTCTGATAAAAAGGGTTTATTGCGTTACTGCTACATGACGACGGCAAGCAGCATTGTTGATGTATTTGTGTCTGTGATTCTTGCGAAAGATTCTACATGGTCAATTACGTCAAAATATTATTGTATGCTCGTCTGGCAAATGGCCTCTTGCGGAGTATATTTCATGTTCATGCGTTACATAGCGGGCTTCAGCACTGATAAAACTATCGGCAAAAAACGAATGCTTTACGCGCAAAATATAGTGTTGGGAATATTCTTTTATTTAATGCTCGTAGGACACTTTACCGGCGCAAATTACGCAATAAATAACGGCGAATTAGTTCCCGGCGTGTTAAGCTGGTTTATTTCGTACGGTTTCCCGGCTGTTTGGGCTGTATGGACATGGGTAGAAATTTATATTTACAGTAAAAATTTTTCTCGCGGTCAATTATGGGCGTTGTTTGCAAATTTCGCGGTCTGCTGGGTGATTCAGATTGCGCAGATTAATTTCTTCCCGGATATTCCTGTAAATTTCATAATAATTTCGGTGAACGTATATTATTTCTTCTTCCTGTTAGAGACTCCTGCATATAGAGATCTTGAGCGCACTCTTAAACGTTTACGTAAAGCAAAGGAAATCGCCGACGAAGCAAACGCAGCAGCAATCGCCGCCGACGCAGCAAAAGGTGAATTTCTTGCAAATATGTCTCATGAGATTCGCACGCCTCTTACTACAATTTTAGGAATGGACGAAGTAATTTTGCGAAAATATGAGTCAGGCCCCATTTATGAATATGCACGTGATATTCAAAGCGCGGGAAATACTTTATTGCACATAATAAATGATATTCTTGACTTCTCGAAAATTGAGTCCGGCCAGCTTGAATTATCGTCAAGAAATTACGATTTAGCACGAGTCTTGCGCGACGTTGATAACATGATTCGAATCAGAGCCGAGCAGAAGGGCTTAAAATATATTTCGCAGATTGATGAGTCTTTGCCTGAAGAACTTTTTGGCGATAGAATCAGAGTTCATCAAATAATGGTAAATATTCTTAACAACGCCGTCAAGTACACGAAAAAGGGCAGCGTTAAATTTACTCTTTCGGGAGCAAAAGCTGATGACCCGTCATTAATTGTTTTGCACATAACAGTAACTGATACAGGAATCGGCATTCACGCGGAAGACATACCGAAATTATTTCAATCGTTCAGCCGCATAACCTCGAAAGAAACGCATAACATCGAGGGAACAGGACTCGGACTCGCCATAACAGGACGCTTAATTGAGTTAATGGGCGGCACAGTAGAAGTTACTTCAACATATGGAATCGGTTCGACATTTCACGTTGTAATCCCTCAAAAAGTAGTCGGCAGCAAGACAATCAAGCAATACGAATCAGAAGACTCAAAGCAGAAGAAAGAGTCCCGCAAAGTTTTGAAAGCTCCCGACGCAAGAGTCTTAATAGTTGATGACAATGACATGAATAGAATCGTTTTGCGCTCATTAATGAAGGAAACGCAGATAAAAATTGACGAGGCCGAATCGGGTGAAGAGTGCTTAAATAAAATCGCAAAGAATCCTTATGACGTTATCTTGATGGACTACATGATGCCTCACATGGACGGCAAAGAGACTCTCGCGAAATTAAAGCAGATGACAAATGCACCCGGAGCAAGCGCAAAAGTTATAGTCTGTACTGCAAATGCTCTTGTAGGCGTGAGGGCTGAATTATTGTCCGCAGGCTTTGATGATTTCTTGAGCAAACCTGTAAACGGTGCAGAGCTTGAGGAGATGTTAGCGAAATATATTCCTCCCAGTAAAATTACGCAGGGGGGGGGGGTACTAACTGATGTTGACTTACGGAATTAATGTCGGTCTTGAAGCTACGATGCTCCCGTTTTTAGGAGTACTCACGGCGTTTTTGTTTATAAGATATGCGACTAATGCGGAAATAAATAAAAGATTCAGATATTTATCATTGTCAACGTTTTTAGCGGCATTGCTTGAGGTTATCTCGACACTTTTAATTGACGGCTGGGGACATCGGCACGGCTTAAATTTGGCGGTGAGGACTCTTTATTATGCTGTAGTGAATCTCAATGCTTATTATTTAATGCGTTACGTTGAGGAATATGTACACGTTCAAGACGAAAATTTTGACATGTTGAATGCTATTTTGCTTGCGTCGAGTTTTGCTGTGTTAGTGTTTAATTTATTTCCTGCTACAGCTGGATTCTTTTTCCTGATTGACACGGCAGGAGGTTTGCAGAGAGGCCCCTATAATACTTTATGGCGGAGCGTTTATGTTGTATATTTTGTTGCTGCTGCTGTTTACCTGCAATTGACTCACAAAGAATTTTACACGGCGAAATCGCAGTATATAGTCATGAATATTTTAGGCTGCATATTAATAGCGTCGTTTGTGATTCAATATATAATAATCAGAGAGTTTTTGTTTGTCTATGTAACGGCGACAATTTTATTATTTATCATATTCTTCTATTATGAAGCTCCGACTTATAGGCGCATGAACACTGTAGAGAAGGATTTGGAGGAGTCAAGAATCAACGCGGAAAACTCTACACGACTCAAGAACGCAGCCAACCGCGCAAAAAGTGATTTTCTCGCGAACACTTCACACGAGATTCGCACGCCCATGAACGCAATTTTAGGAATGAATGAAATGATTCTCAAGGAAAGCAGAGACCCCGATATTAGGCAGGCTTCACTTGACATCAGGCGCGCGGGAAATCATTTACTCACGATAATAAATAATATCCTCGACATTTCAAAAATTGAGTCGGGCAAAATGGAATTATTCAACACTGATTATCATTTATGGCAGTTACTCAAGGACATAGAAGAGAGCAATTTTGAGTCGCTTCATGAGAAAAATTTAGTCCTCGTTCTCGACATTGATAAAAATTTGCCTGAACATTTATACGGTGATGAGGATCATTTAAGGCAGATAATCATGAATCTAATCGACAACGCCGTAAAATATACGAACGAAGGCACGATTACATTGCAGATTACCGGCGAGCTTGACGAACATTCAAGACTTCACATGAAAATTGCGATAAAGGATACAGGAATCGGAATCAGAGCTGAAGATCTGCCGCATTTGTTCAGGTCATTTGAACGCGTGAATCTCGGTGAGACTCAAAGCATTCAGGGCGCGGGACTTGGCCTGACTCTTGTGCGTTATTTAATTGAGTTAATGGGCGGAAAAGTTTACGCAGAAAGCAAATACGGAGAGGGCAGCACGTTCACAATTGAATTTACACAGCAGTTAGCGCAGGAAGGTTTTAGAGGCACAATCGCAGAATATGAAACAATGTTAGCGAATCTTCCTGAAGCAATGGCCGGAAATTTGCCCGATGATGACGAGCCTTTTACGTGTCCTGACGCAAAAATTTTAGTTGTTGATGATACGCCCGTTAATCTTGTTGTAGCTCGCGGAATGCTGAAGGAATATCAAGCACAAGTCGAGACAGTCGAGTCCGGTGAAGAATGCTTAAAGCTGTTAGAGACTAATCACTACGATATAATTTTTCTCGATCACAGAATGCCCGGTCTTGATGGTATAGAAACTCTGCATAAAGCTAGACTCATTGACGGTCCTTCACGACTCGCGAAATATATAGCTTTGACTGCTCATTCCGGAACAGGTTTCAGGGAAGAATACATAAATAACGGATTTAATGACTACATGCCCAAGCCGATGAAGTCCGACGCACTTAGAAAAATTTTAGCGCGTTATATTCCTGAAGGCCTGAAAATTAGATAGTTTTGTTACATGAAGGAGAGAAAATAATTTGTTCAATCACGAAAATTTTATGACGCTCGAAAAAATTTCTGACAATATGCCCGGTGCTTTGCTCGTTTATAAGGATAACCCTGACGAGGAAATTATTTTTGCAAGTGAGGAAATTGCGCGGATATTTGAATGCGACTCACCGCAGGATTTTATGAGATTCACGGGCGGGAGCTTTGCCACAGTCGTTTATCCTGAAGACATAGAAGAAGTCAACGAGATAATTAAATCGCAAATTCACGCGAGCGGCGGCTATGACTATGTAACATATCGAATCATCACGAAAAACGGCAGCATCAAGAAAATCGAGGACTGGGGGAAACTTGTAAACGATTCTGAAATGGGCGGCTTATTTTATGTATACCTTCATGATATGGACATACGCGACAAACTTTTAAAACTTTCTGGCCAAACGAGTCTCCCTGAACCTAAAGCGAACATAATCGACACTTTAACGGGACTCCCGAACATGAAATATTTCAGGCAAGAGGCACCGAACTTGATAAAAAAATTAGTCAAACAGGGCGGCGAACCGAAATGCATTTATTTCAACGTCAGAAATTTCCGCACATATAACGAGGCTTACGGACTCTCCGGCGGTGATAGAATGCTGAAATCTATTGCAAGAATTTTGTCGGACACATTTCCGCGCGGACTTGCAGCAAGATTCGATGACGATCATTTTGCAGTTATTACCCCTCAAGACGATTTGCCCGAAAAAATAGAGCGTTTAAGTGTGCGAATAAATAATATGCGTCATGGAGTCATTGTCGAGCTTAAAGCAGGAATTTACGTGATTCAGAATCCCAAAATGGACATCAGTATAATTTGCGACTGTGCAAAAATGGCGTGTGATTCAATCAAGCGCGAATACGGGACTCTTGTAAAATTTTATGACGGCAATATGGACAGACAATTACATTTGCAGGATCATATATTAGATTCGTTCTCTGAAGCGTTGCAGTCTCATAGAATCAAAGTATATTTTCAGCCGGTTGTTGATGTTATCACGGGGAAAGTTGCATCAGTCGAGGCCTTTACGCGCTGGGAAGATCCGGAATACGGAAGATTATCGCCGGCAAATTATTTATATGTGCTTGAAGAGTCATATCAGATTCATAAATTAGATTCGTTCGTGATTGAAAGAGTCTGCGAGGAGCTTAAACGTGAGAAGGATAACGGCGAGGAATTAATACCGGTTTCATTGAATTTATCGCGGCTAGACTTTGAATTAACAGATATAGTGCGTGTGATAGAAGACGCAATCGCAAAAAATAATATTCCGCGTGAAATGTTAAGATTTGAGCTTACAGAAAGTTTGATAGCTGTAGACATGGACGCAATGAAGCACGAGACAGACAGACTCAGGAATCACGGCTTTAAAGTCTGGATGGACGCATTTGGGTCGGGTTATTCGTCATTGAGGGTGCTGAAAGATTTTAATCTTGACGGACTCAAAATTGATATTGACATGATAAAGAGTCTTGATGATGAACGGGGAAATATAATTATTGCAGCAGTAATAAATATGGCCAAGAAATTAGGAATCCCGGCACTGTCGAAAGGAGTCGAGACTCGCGAGCAGTTAGAATTTCTCAAGTCAGCCGGCTGTGATTTAGCGCAGGGATTTTATTTCGGGCGGCCTGAACCGATAAAGGGCGAATAAATTATTTGTGCTCTGACTTCCATTTTTTGATGGCCTCGAGTCTTTGCTTGTAACGTGATTCAGTGTCTTGAGGCTTATAATATTCGCAGTCGGTTAATGAATCCGGCAGACATTGCATAGTTGTTAATTTCGCGTCATAGTCGTGTGCATATTGATAATTTTTCCCGTAATCAAGTTCGCGCATTAATTTTGTCGGAGCATTACGAATTTGAAGCGGCACAGGTTCAGCAAGAGTCGTTAAAGCGTCCTTCTTTGCGAGATTGTATGCTACGTCGAGTGCGTTAGATTTCGGAGCTATTGACATATGAATAACTGCTTGAGTCAAATTCACGCTGCATTCCGGCATACCGATAAAATGACATGCATTGTAACATGCTACAGCGAGTGAAAGTGTGCCGGGGTCAGCGAGTCCAATATCTTCACTTGCAAAACGTATTAATCGCCGGGCAATATACAAAGGGTCTTCGCCGGACTCTAACATTCTTGCGAGCCAATAAACAGCAGCGTCGGGGTCTGAATTTCTCATAGATTTATGCAGGGCTGATATTAAATTGTAGTGTTCTTCTCCGTTTTTGTCATATAAAAGCGATTTTCTTGATGTACACTGTTCGAGAATTTCACGTGTCAAAATAATTTTTCCGTCTTGATTTACTTCTGCGTTAATGCTCATCATTTCGAGTAAGGACAAGGCCGAGCGCGCATCACCGTTTGAGAAAATAGCTATTGAGTGCAAAATATCATCATCGGCGAAATAATTTTTTCCGAGAGTCTCTAATGCACGACGCAATAATTTAATAATTTCTTCGGGAGTAAGAGCCTTCAACACAAAGACTTTGCAGCGCGACAATAAAGCTCCGTTAATCTCGAACGAAGGATTTTCTGTTGTAGCACCGATTAAAATAATGCTTCCTTTCTCGACAAATGGCAAAAATGCGTCCTGCTGTGCTTTATTGAATCTATGAATCTCATCAATAAATAAAATTGTGCGTTGACCAAATTTTTTGTTATAGTCGGCCTGCTTCATGATCTCGCGAATTTCCCGTATGCCGCTGGTAACTGCCGAAAAATTTATGAATATTGCCTTAGTCTTGTGAGCTATTATGCTTGCGAGGGTAGTTTTTCCGACACCAGGGGGCCCCCAGAAAATCATTGACGGAATATTATCGCTGTCGATTATGCGTCGTAGAATTTTTCCGGATGCGATTAAATGCTCTTGGCCTGCGAAATTTTCGAGTGAGTCCGGTCTCATTCGTGCGGCTAAAGGCTCATTATTTGGAATTGTGAATAAAGACTCTGACAAAAAATTTTTCTCCTTTCATGTGAGTATTATATTATATAGCAGTTACACTTGAATACTTGTAAAATTTAGTCTGTTTGCGCTGTAAATTATTCTGAATATATTTATATGTGGCCATCTGCACCGGTGTAAAAAAGGTTTCGCTTTTGATATAGTCAACGCACTTATTTTGTTATATCCAGATACAATGCAAAAATTTATCGCGCTTATATAATTAGTTCTGCCCACCCACCCTGATTTAAGGGGGTAGCTCCGACATGCAAAAGTTTTTACAGTTATTCAAGTGTGTTTGCTATAATGCTGTTGCCCGATATTCCATGAGAGAACGATACAATAAATTTGTTGTATGTGTGCGAGCTCCCCGCCCATGATTATAAATGCACGTTTCCGAAAGACTTTAATGTTATAATTTTCCATGAATAAAAACTTTTTGATGGAGTAAGAGAATGAAATTATTTGACAATTTTGAAGCCGTAAAGTTTACTGAAGAAAATTTAATTTTTGTAACTAAGGGCAGATATATTTATTATATTTATGATCCCAAATATAAAAATTGGAAAAAGTATAAGAATTCCGGTTATGATTGTATAACAGTTAATAATTATCAAGATGTCAGCAAAGAAGAAATCATGAATGCATTAGGGGGTATTCTCCCGCAGAAAGAAACTGATTTTACAAGGCGTTGTGATCCATCAGAGTTATATATTATAAAAATGTTAGATTTGCTCAAAGAAGATTATCCGGATTATATGTCGAATGATTTAATTTATTATGCGTCTCAAAAGTTTTTAGATGAGTCGGATATTCGTCATAGATCTTATTATGAATTGAGAAAACTTTTTGACAATGCAGATTCAATTCACGAAGATAACGAAAATGTCATCAATCAGATTCAGAAATTAAGTTTTGATATTATCGGCAGGGATATTTTCAAGCGCGAAATTGGAATAGTCGACGGTCATGATAGTTCTTCATATTTCTGGATTATGCCGGTTAGAGTTATTGATTATGCTGATAGTAACGGCTTAGACAGTGTTGCTAAAATGAAAAGCTCTGAAATATCAATAGAAGAAGATGATGTTGCGCAATATCTTACTCCATTTCTTTATAAATATTACGATGATGAACTTGAAGCTAATAAAAAAAGGGTTAAATATTGGAATCCAAAAGATAAAGACGGAAATATTATATACACTAAAGGCTTTGAATGGTATTTGACGCACAATTTCTACACGCACCAATCTATTATGAATATGTTAGCAGACATTAGGGATACTATTGAGGCTTTGTCTTCCGGCAGAGAAAATGAATTTACTGCTAAATTAAGGAAAAAACGAGGCACTGAGACTTATAAATTGCTTTACTCAAAGAATATGACGCAAGAACAGATAGATGAGTATAATGCTAATATTCCCAAGGAAGATGATACTCCGGTTGATTTGATTATAGATTTTTATCGCCGATTTATTTATAGAATGGAATACATGTTGAGAGTCGGCAGTGAAAAAGGCTATAATTTGATTTCTTTCATGGGACCCTGAATATAGGTTTGTTATAAATTTTGTGTAATTGAAAAATTGAAGCCTTGCAATCACTGAATTTCGAATTCTATTTACACAAAAAATCTGACACTCCCAACACAAAAAGTTTTTACTGTTATTAAAGTGTGCTGACTATATCGGTTACGTTATTTTGCCGTCCCGCTATCCCCCACCCCTCCCCCCGACCCCCTCCCAACCCCGAGGGGGAGAAAACAAATTATTTCGGACTCTTACGGCGACTCACCGGCAAAACGTCAAATGATTCTTCCTTCCATAGCGTATAAAATCCGTACTCGTCAATTTCTTCACTAGCTCCGAGAAAATCAAGCACAGCACGGCCTATTTTGCGCAAATTTGCAAGCTGCGATTTCGACAATCCCGTGAAATCAAGTTTATTAATCGTATCTTCGTGTGTGCCTGCATATGTAACTTCAGTCTTATTTTGACCCGGCGCTATAACGTAAAGAGGTGCAGCAGATAATTTTACAAGCCGCGTGACTCCGTTGTCATTCTTCTCAAATTCTGCAGACAAAATATAAGTCCTTTCGCGCGGTAAAGTCCTCTGAAACGATACAAAATTTCCAAGCGACCAAGCAACAGCCTTCACCGGATATTTTTCGGAGATTCTTACTTCGACGGGCTGCAAAACATGCGGATGAGTCCCGATTACAAGAGTCGCGCCATTGTTGAGAGTCGTATTTGCGTCGTTCTTCTGGTAAATGCTCGGTGTAAAATGGTACTCATAGCCCCAGTGATAGCAAGCAATTATTACATCTGGACTCAAACTTTTTGCGCGCTGTAGACCTGCTTTAATATTTGCCTCACTCAAAGTATTTAAATGAACGTCATTAGATTTCGGCCATAAGTTGCTCCCGTAAGAATAATTTATGAACGCTGCTTTGATTCCGTTGTTGTCGAGAATTACTGCATCATTTGACGGGATATTATCAAGTCCCAGCCCCGTCCACTTTAAGTCAGCCGAGTCAAGAATTTCTGTTGTGCGTCTTGCTCCTGCCGCGCCTCTGTCGAAAATGTGATTATTCGCAAGAGTCAATAAATCGGCCTCCAAATAATTTTTTAACGTGTCAGCAAGTGAATCAGGCGTGTTAAACATGGGATAACCGGAATAATTTAATTTTTTTGTCTTACCTGCAAAAACTGTCTCAAGATTCCCAACCAAGAACGAATCAGCTAATAAAGGTCTGACTCTGCGAAATTGCGGCGAAAAATCGTACGTGCCTAGAAGTGATTTATCTTTGCCCTTGTAGCGTGCTGCGTCTAACTGCTGTTTGTGTGCCATAATATCACCGATAAATAAAAATCTCGCTCTCGTTGAAGCCTCCGAACCTGACGCAATAATTAATAATAATAACGTGAATGCAAAAAATTTATTTCTCATAATTTATCACTTCCCGCAAAAATTTAGACTTTCAAGCAAGTTATATGATAGCATAACAATATTTAGCAAAATAAATCTTGAAGGAGGACTATAAATCGGCACTGTTAATAATTGCTTTAATGCCTGTTGCAGCGAAAAAAAATTTACGTCTCATAATTTATCACTCAAGTAATTTATATGATAGCATAACAGTATTTAGCAAAATGAAACTTGAAGGAGGGCTACAAAAATGTATAAAAAATTTTCTGCACTGTTAATAATTACTTTATTAGCTGCTGTTCCTGCATGGGGGGAAATTTCCAGAGATATAATAATTAAGGCAGAGAGCGGCGACACAGTATCACAAAATATTTTAGGCGATATTTACTGCAAAGGCACGGGAGTCAAGCAAGACTATTTTGAGGCTGTCAAATGGTACAAATTAGCAGCTTCACAAAATTATGCACCCGCACAAAATAATTTAGGCGACATGTACTATTACGGACGCGGAGTCAAGCAGGACGATTTTGAGGCCGTCGAGTGGTACAAATTAGCAGCCTTACAGAATCACTCACAAGCACAATATAATTTAGGCAATATGTACTACAGCGGCTATGGAGTCAGGCAGGATTATAAAGAGGCTCTAAAATGGTATAAGCTGGCGGCAGAACAAAATCACGCTCAAGCTCAAAATATTATTGGAAATATGTACTATAACGGGCGTGGAGTCAGACAAGATTTTTTCGAGGCCGTCAAATGGTACAAATTAGCGGCAGAACAAAATTACGCAATCGCACAAAATAATTTAGGTAATGCGTATTATTTCGGGCGCGGAGTCCTGAAAAATTATTCTGAAGCATTCAAGTTATACAAGGCAGCAGCAGAACAGAATCACGCAGCAGCACAAAGCAATCTCGGACACATGTACTATAACGGCTACGGGGTCAAGCAGGACTATTTTATGGCTGTCAGATGGTACAAGGCAGCAGCAGAACAAAATAATTTATCGGCACAAAATAGTTTAGGCAACATGTACTATGACGGACACGGAGTCAAACAAGACTATATAGAAGCCTTCAAATGGTACAAATTAGCAGCAGACAAAGGCCACGCAAGCGCAGAAAAAAATTTAGGATTCATGTACAGATACGGATATGGAGTAAAGCAGGACTACGACGAGGCCGTAAAATGGTGGAAATCAGCAGCCAGGCACGGCAACGAGATAGCAAAAAATCAGCTCAAAGAGTTAGGACTCAAATGGTAAATTAACATGGACGAATTAGAAAGCTATAAGAAATCTCAAGACGAGAAAAATATTTACTGGTGGACAATAGAATTTAGCGTCCCCGTATCGCACAAAAATAGTGATATAAACGAGGAAAAATTAAGCACTATTGCAGCATTAACGGACTCGATAGGCTCATTTTTCTTTTACGAACATGATTACACAGGAGGGAGGCGTTTATTCATGCGGGCAGATTATGACGGCTCAAGAGGAATCGACGACGTTTTATATAACGCTGAAAATGTGTTGAAAGACTCAGAATTTGAAGACGTTGATTTATCACGATGTTACAAGACAAGTAATCAGCCTTGGGAACGTCAGCACTTTGACGCGTTTCCGCCGTTGAATGTCGGAAAAAGTCTCGTCGTTATGGCACCTTGGCACGCAAAAGAAGAAATTAAACCGGGAAGGACTCCGATTTATATTTTTCCTGCAAGCGCATTCGGAACAGGTTATCACGAGAGCACAAGAATAGCTCTGACTCTGCTTGAAGAAGTCGTTAAAAGCGGTGATGTTATTCTCGATGTAGGCACAGGAACAGGAATATTATTTATTGCTGCATTAAAGCTCGGAGCAGATAAGGCCATAGCGCGCGACATTGACCCGGATACTATTGACGAAGCTAAACGAAATATGAATCTCAACGGCATTAACCCGAAAGTTTGCGAGCTTTCAGTTGCTGACTTGTTAAAAAATTTTCGCGGCCAAGTGAATTTATTGACGGCTAATATTTTGCTGAATCCGAATTTAGCAATGCTGCCCGATGTAAAACGAGTCTTAAAGCCTAAGGGATTCGCAATTTTTTCAGGCATGACAAACGTAGAGAGCTACACTTTTATTTCTGTTCTTAATTCGTCAGGTATGCAGATCGAGAAAGAATTAAGATTCGGGGACTGGTGGGGATGCAGAGCGGTCAAAGCATGGGGTTAATTTATATTCACGTTTTCGGGTGCCGTTCGAGTCTCTGTGAGGGCGAATTTATTGCGGGCGCGCTTAAGTCAATGGGATATGACATTACAGAAGATCTCAGCGAAAATATAAATGCTGCCGTAATAGTTAGTTGCTCGGTAACTGGTGAAGCTGATAAAAAGTGCCGTCAATTAGTTAGGCGCGTGAGAAAGACTCTAGCACCTGATAAGATTCTTGCTGTCTGCGGGTGTTGGAGTCAAAGTCTCGGCAAGTCCGAAGCTCTTTCACTGGGAATAAATTTATTAGCGGGTTCCAAGAGTAAAAATATTTTACCGGATATTATTGCGTCAAAAATTGCGTTGAAAGACTCAAGTTTTCAGGATTTACGAACGCAAAATATATTTGAGCCTTCACAATGGGAGGAGCTCGCGATTAATTCACCCGTCATGCATTCACGCGCATTTATGAAGATTCAAGACGGCTGCGACCATTTTTGCACATATTGTATAATTCCATTTTTGCGCGGAAGACCTGTAAGCCGCCCAATTGACAGCATTCTTGACGAGATAAGACGCTTAATCGACAATGGCACGAAGGAAATAATTTTTACTGGGATTCACTTAGGGATTTACGGACGGGACATAAATTTTTCACTTGCACAATTAATTAACGAGGCAGCAAAGATTCCCGGACTTGAACGAATAAGACTCGGATCTCTTGAACCTTTTTCGCTCGATAATAATTTGCTTGACTCACTAGCTGACTGCGAGTCGTTCTGTCATCATTTGCATTTGCCGTTACAGAGCGGGGACGACGAAATTTTATCACTCATGAGAAGGGGTTATACTTCTGGCGATTTCATAAAAATTTGCGGTAATGCACGGAAAAAACTCGGCGAAAATTTGCATATTTCAAGCGATATATTAATAGGCTTCCCCGGTGAGAGCGAACAAGCATTTAATCACACTCTAAATATTATGCGAGAGTCAAGACTCGGGCGCGTTCATGTTTTCCCGTATTCAATCAGGAAAGGGACTCAGGCGGCAATAATGCAAAATCAAATCTCACACGAGACAAAAATTTTCAGGGTCTCACAAGCTATAAAATTAGGACGTGAACTATATAATAATTACGTGAAAAATTTTATCGGCCAAGACGTTAAAATATTAATCGAACGCGAAAATTTCGGCCATACAGAAAATTATATAGAGGCAGTATGCGAGGGCGAAAATTTGAATCGCGGCGAAATAATCACAGCAAAGGCAGTCAGCGAGTCAGACGGAATATTAAAGGCGGTCATATGAGAAATAATTTTTTGCAAGTGAGGGACAGTAAAATTTTATGACAGAAGAAAAACTATCTATAGGCATTGACGCAGGAACAAAATATTTAAAGGCTGCTCACTCCGGAAGAATAACGGCGAGACTCGAAGGCTTTGACATCAACGCACTTCGCGAAGAGTCAGAAATTTTCTTAGACGACATTGTAACAGCTTGCGTTATCGCAGTTCCGGAAAATTACAGCAAAAGTCAGCGCAACGAAATTATAAAAATTGCCGGGCGTTCTGGCTTTGATGACGTAAATATAATTGATTCTAACGAGGCATTAATTTATTCCGACACGGGAAGCGCTTTAATCTGCGATTTCGGAGCATCAAAATTTTCTATGTCAGTTATTGATGATAATGAGATTCTCGACAGCGAAATAATTTCTGACCTCAGCGGAAATATAATCGACAAAACTTTTTCTGAATGGCTCTGCGAAAGATTGAATCTGAATCTTATCGACAACACTAAGGCAGAACAGATAAAAATTTCACTGTCAGAAAACGAGTCTATTAACTGGCGCGGAATTGAAATTTTCCGTGAAGATTTAGAGAGGTTGATACACTTTCAAATTAAGCGGGCTGCACACACTGCAAAAAAATTTTTCAGAATATACAAGCCTGAACGAGTCATCTTAACCGGCGGAATGTGTAATATTAAGGCAGTAACGAAAATTTTTGCTGACGAATTAAATTTAACTCCCGAAATAAATCATGACTTAATCGCAAAGGGCGCGGCAATTGCTGCAAGTTCTGACGGCGGGAAAATTAAATCAAAAGTTGATACAGCTCAGAAATTTAAAGAGTTACGCGGGCAGATTCTCATAATAGAAGAGCTTTTAACACGTTCACAGAAGGACAGATTATATTTGCTCGTAAAACAAGCTGAAGGCATTAACGACGCGGGAATACTTGAAATCTTGCAGAATCTCATACAAGAAATCAAATCCCCCGCAAATAATTAATAATTTACACAAATAATTTTTTCCTGACGTAATAATATGCAATAAGAGTCGCAATTCCCGTTATAGTCCATGAGGCCGGGTAAACGTCCATCAAGACCGCAAAATCTTTCATGTACGCAAAAATTGTCCAGCACCAGACAATACGCAAAACACAGCACCCCAGCAATATAATTACAGTCGGCAGAGTCGAATATCCCATCCCGCGCAAAGCTCCTCCGGGAACCTCGTAAACGTTGCACAACCACAAGAATCCAACCGCGTGAATCATTCTTACACGTGCATAATGCATTACTTCAGGATTCGTAGTGTAAAGCCGCAAAATTTCTTCGTCCCAGAAAACGCAGATAAAACACGCAAGCCCCGTGAAAAATAGTCCCGCAAGCATTGACAAATTAAATACCCGCTTACAACGCAAATAATCGCCCGCTCCGAAATTCTGTGACGTGAAAGTTACGGCCGCTTGAGTAAATGCTCCGACAAAATAATATGTGATGAAATCAAAATTTAACGCCGCTGCACTTCCCGCACTCGCATAAGATCCTAAACTGTTTATGGCCGTCTGAATCGTTACATTTGAGATCGAGAACAACATACCTTGAAGGCCGGCAGGGAGCCCTATTTTTATAATTTGGGTCATGTAAATTTTTATCAGGCACAAATCTTTAAATCTGAACGTAAACGGAGCTTCTTCGTGCAATAAATAATAAAGTATCATCAACGCGCTTATTATATTAGAAATCACTGTAGCGGCGGCAACTCCTACGACGCTTAATTTGAATATTATCACGAGAATCAAATTTAATATCACGTTTATGACTCCTCCGGCAATAAGACACCACATAGGGCGGCTGCTGTCTCCTTTGCTGCGTAAAATTGCAGAACCGAAATTATATAACATGATAAACGGCATTCCGAGAAAATAAATCCTGAAGTAAATAACTGCTAAGTCAATAATATCATCAGGTGTATTCATGAGAGTTAATAAATATCTCGCCACACATAAGCCCCATACAAGCAAAATTACTCCGCTGATTAGTGCTGCTGCTATTGATGTATGAATTGCATCGTGAATTTTTTGTGTCTCGCCCTTGCCGATATATTTTGCGACAATTACGTTTGCGCCGATTGAGAGTCCGACAAATAAATTTACCATTAAATTAATTGCTGCTCCGTTACTGCCTACTGCGGCCATAGCTTGAGGACTGTCGAATCTTCCTACGACTGCGACATCAGCCGAGTTAAATAATTGCTGCAATATCATACTGAATGCTAGAGGCAGCGCGAAAATTAGAATCTTGTCCAGCAAAGACCCGTGAAGCATGTCCATATTGTGCGAATGATTATGTAGTCTCAAATTTAGAAGCTCCCGAAATTTAATATTTTGCGTGATTATAACACCGTTCTTTATTGCCTGTATAAAAATTTGATATTATAATTTTCTCTATTCAAGATATTTTCACGGCATAAAAATTTTATTGAAGGGATTAATCTCTCATGACGGAAGAGACTGCAATAATTTTAACTGATGAACAGCAAGAGGCGTTTGATTATGACGAACTCTGGAAAGATTTTATTGCTGATTTCTGGCAGGAGATTCTCAAAAAATTTATACCGTCATTATATAAGAAGGCAGATTTGAATCGCGAACCTGAATTTCTCGATAAAGAACTTCACGATATATTAGCGTCATTCAATGACAACGACAGCAAGACCCCGAAAAGATATGTAGATAAGCTGCTGAAAATTTTTCTCAAAAACGGCGGTGAAGAATGGGTGTTACTTCACATTGAGATTCAGGGTAAGGGCGGAGAAAATTTTTCGTTGAGGATGTTCCGTTATTACTGCTTGTTATTTATTCATTACGGCAAGAACCCGACGGCTTTAGCTATACTCACAGCGGGCAGGCCAAAACGCGAGGGAGACCCGGGAATTTACAAAGTTGATTTATTCGGGACTTCCATAGAGTATAAATATAATATTGTGAAGGCTTATGCACTCAGCGACGAAGAATTATTGTCAGGAGACAGCCTCGTTGACTTGTTCATATATTCCGTAAAGATTGCGGCCAAGTACCGTAAGTCAGATAAAAGCAAAGTCGGCTACATGAAGAAAATAGCAAAATTATTATCTGACAGGGGACTAGACAAAGAAAAGCGGCGGGGGTTTATCATGTATCTTGAAAGAGTCATGAGTCTTAGCGATATTCAATATCGTTTGGAATTTAGGGAATATGTAGACACCCTATTTGAAGAAAGGAGAAACGGCGTGAGATACAAAGGTGAACTTGAATTAGCGTGGGACGCAGGCAAGGAAGAGGGACTCAAGGCTGGCAAGGAAGAAGGTAACAAAGAGGGTATCGAAAAAGGTATCAGGCAAAATATTTGCGATTTCATAAAATCCGGCCTGCTTTCAGATGAACAGATAGCAGCAGTAGTAAAACGCCCGATTGAGTTTATTAGAGCTTTAAGGCGTGAAATCGGGTTAGCTTAAAGACTATGAGATACAAAGGTGAACTTGAATTAGCGTGGGACGCAGGCAAGGAAGAAGGACTCAAAGCAGGACTCGAAAAAGGTAACAAAGAAGGACTCGAAAAGGGTAACAAAGAGGGTATCGAAAAAGGTATCAGGCAAAATATTTGCGATTTCATAAAATCCGGCCTGCTTTCAGATGAACAGATCGCAGCAGTAGTAAAACGCCCTGTAGAGTTTATTACTGGATTAAGGCGTGAAATCGGGTTAGCTTAAAATTTTATAAATATAAGGAGGGCAAAAACTAGTGAAATTAATATTTCTTGACATCGACGGCACACTAACAAAACCGGGAGAAAATATCCCGCCTCAAAGCGCAGTCGACGCAATTAACAAAGCAAGGGCAAACGGACACAAAATTTTTCTATGCACAGGCCGTAATCCTGACATGTTAAAGCCGCTTCTCAAATACAAATTTGACGGTGTTATATCATGTGCGGGCGGTTATGTAGCTGTCGGGGAAAATTGCGAGGAAATTTTATTCGATCACCCCATGACAGACAAAGAAAGAGACATAGCTTTAAAGACTCTTCACGATAACGGCGTTTTTTGCACAATCGAGGCCGAAAAAGGTTCTTGGGGCGATGAGAATCTCGGCGACTTCCTAAAGGGTCAAGGCGAAGGCAATAGCGAGTTAGAACGTTGGCGCAAAGCATTATCAGAGAATCTCGGCATTAAACCTATGAGTCAATATGACGGCTCACCAATTTATAAAGTCGTTATTATGTGCCAAAAAATGGAACAGTTAGACGACTGCAAAAAGGCTCTGGGAAACGATTTTAATATCGTCGTGCAAGAAGTAAAAGTCGGAGGCTCTGACTCACGCTGCATTAACGGCGAAATTATTAATAAAGCATTCGACAAGGGCAAAGGAGTAGAAATTATCTGCAAAAAATTCGGAGTTCCAATAAGCGACTCTATTGGCTTCGGGGACAGCATGAACGATTTAGAAATGATACAGACAGTAGGTACAAGCGTCTGTATGGCAAACGGTGCGGAAGCTCTCAAGAAACTTGCTGATATTGTGTGTCCTTCAGTGAGTGATGACGGGCTTGCAAAGGCGTTTGCGGATTTAAATTTAATTTAACTTTTTCAGGAGGTTTTATTAATGGCACTGGATTACAGAAAATGTGCGGAAGAAATTGTTTCTCACATCGGCGGGCGCGATAACATAACACAAGCAGCCCATTGCGCAACGAGACTCAGACTCATGATCAAGGACAACGGCAAAGTTGACAAGAAAGCACTTGAGAACGTCGACGGAGTCAAAGGCATGTTCGAGAATAACGGACAATTGCAATTAATTATCGGTACAGGCACAGTCAATAAAGTTTACGCAGAATTCTTGAGCGTTACAGGCATGACAGAAGCCACAAAGGACGACGTTAAAGCAGCAGCTGCAGCAGGACAACCCATTTGGAAGCGCGTATTAAAAGCTATCGGAGACGTTTTTGTGCCGATTCTCCCTGCTATCGTTGCATCAGGCCTCATGATGGGATTTGTCGAGGCAATGGGTAAAGTTTATCCGGAGTTCGCGCAAACTTCATGGTATGACTTCTTAGACATGGTAGCAAACACAGCATTTGCATATTTACCCGTCATCGTTGCAATTTCAGCAGCTAGAGTCTTCGGCGGAAATACTTTCTTGGGTGCAGTAATCGGTCTTGCTATGATTCACGCAAATTTAGTAAACGCGTGGGTAGTAGGCTCAATGTCTCAGATTCCAACATGGGACTTCAAGATTCTTAACTTCATTATCAACGTTCAGAAAGTCGGCTATCAAGGACACGTTATCCCCGTTATAATTTCTGTCTGGTTTATGTGCGCTCTTGAAAAATGGCTTCATAAGCACACACCCGAAATGATTGACTTGTTTGTCGTCCCGTTTACTACAGTTTTAGTTACAACTTTCTTCACATTTACTATTATTGGGCCGATTTTCTCGCAGTTAGAGACATGGGTACTTGAGGCCGCAAAAATCCTCGTCAAGAATCCCATCGGAAGCGGCGTAATGGGTGCGATTTATCCTTGGACGGTCGTAATGGGCTTGCATCACATGTATAACGTAATTGAAGCTGGTATGTTATCAGTTGAAGGCGGCTTAAATACGTGGATGCCCATTGCAAGCGCGGCAAATTTCGCACAGTTCGGAGCATGTCTCGCAGTAGGTCTCAAGGCACGCAACAACCGCACAAAAGTTGTCGCAATTCCTTCATCACTTTCCGCAGCTCTCGGAATCACTGAACCGGCAATTTTCGGTATTAACTTAAGATTCTTCAAGCCCATTATTGCAGGTATGATCGGCGGCACAATCGGAGCAATTTACGGCGCATTTTCCGGAATCGGTGCAGCTGCATACGGCGTTACAGGAATACCCGGTTATTTGACGATTCAGCAGCCAGTTCAATACACGATTTTATTAGCAATTTCCGGCGGTATCGCATTTGTTCTCTCTTGGATTATGTGGAAGGAAGAAGCCCCCGAAGTTGAAGCAGTTCCCGAAGCTGCTCCAGTTGAGACTGAAGAAAAAGTTTTAGAGTTCGCAACCGTCATTACTTCATCAGCAGGCGACATAGCACAGTGCACAGCCGGAAAAGTTATCCCGTATACAGAAATTCCGGATCCTACGTTTGCAGCAGGTACGCTCGGACAAGGTGTAGGGATTCAGCCTGAAGACGAATTTGTTTATGCTCCCATTGACGGCGAAGTCTCATCAGTAGCAGAGAGCAAACACGCAATCGGCATAAGCGGCGCAAATGATATGGAAGTATTAATTCACGTCGGAGTCGATACTGTCGAAATGAAGGGCGACGGCTTTGAAGATTTCGTCAAAGAAGGCGACAAGGTCAAGAAGGGCCAAAAAATTATGAAGTTCGACCGCGAAAAAATTAAAGCAGCAGGACACCCGGACACAGTTGTTTTACTGCTCACGAACTCAGACGATTACGAAGGCGTTAAAATCGGCGTTAATGCGTAAGATTTAAGCGAAAAAATATTTTGTCCCTCTGATGTTGAGTCAGGGGGATTTTATTTTTTGTGAAGTGTGATAAAATTTTAGGTAGTTATTGAAGGGTGATTAGCTCAGGGGTAGTAGCGCTTCCTTCACACGGAAGAGGCCACTGGTTCAAATCCAGTATCACCCATTTTTTTATGCTTATGAATAAAGTTTCTTGATTTCGTGTATAATTTGCTCGTCTACTGCGGGGTCAAATTTTCTAGCAAACATACAAGGAGAGGCTTTAATCTCGTCGAGATCATTAATAGTAAACGTGTATGGCCCTCCGCGATGCCAATCTATAAGACGCATATTAGATTCGCGCGAATTATCTAATTCACGATGAAAAAGTTTATTGCGAAAATCTGAATTTATAACGAGTGTATGCAAGCATTCTTCAGTAGGAATAACTGTATATTTAAATGTTTTGCGAATCCATTTCCGCTGGGACAAAAGATAACGCACAAGATCATCTGTAATGCTGAAATAATCCGACCCTTTTTGAAAATTTATTCCCTTCGTTCTATCTACATTAAGCCATTTTTGAAGCCGCATAGAATACCAGTTTAATTTATTAATGATTCTGTTCTTAGTGCCTTTACCGATATATTCCTGAAATAAATAATAATATTTCACACGATCTAAAAACGTATCTAAAATTTTGGGAGTCTGAAAACTTATAAACTCTATACCGTGATGAGCTTCAAAGAAGTCTATAATCTCGTCCTGTTTCTTTATGGGTAAATCCTGTCCGGTGATCACATGATAATGTTCGTAATGCTCATTGGAAGAGGCCATTTCAAATGCTGCAAGAATAGAAACTATTTGACTATAACTCCCCCATTGAACTTTCATACGAGGCGCATGAAAAATTTTGCTGAACTTCACGAGCTTTAATGTATCTTCAGGAACGTATGATTTATTTTTCGCGTCCATTTGAATGTATATATCATTTTTGGGGTGATCGAGCATTTGAATTAATGTATTGAATACTAGCTCTGTATTATTTTTATAAGCTGTGATAATATATGCTTGCTTGCTTGCTTGCGTCGATTCTGCAACCATATTCATGTAGAGTCAACATCCTTCCGAAAAAATTATTTATTCACGAATTATATAGAAATATTTTTATGAATGCAATTATAAATTTTTCCACGCAAATGAACCATAACAAAAAAATTTTTTCTTGCAAATAGTTATAATTTCTCGGACATGATTAAACACTTTCGGAAAACTACGGCAAAATATCTTTGTTGAGCTGTTGTATGTGTGCGACCCGTTTTTTTCCCCGCCCGTAATTATAAATGCACATTTCCGAAAGACTTTAATAAATTTAACACGATTTCATAATCATATCGTGAAAAATTTTTTAGTGCGACAATAAATGCGCTAAAACCTGACCAACCATAGGAGCTGCGACACTACTTCCGTGGCGGCCTGCCTCAACAACTGCTACTGCTACATATCTTGGATTCTCAACAGGAGCATAACCCGCAAATAAAGCGTGATCGGGCCCATGAGAATTTTGCGCCGTTCCTGTTTTGCCTGCTATGCTGATTCCGAATCTTCCTGCGCGCGAACCTGTGCCCCTGCTTACAACGTATTCGAGTCCCTTCTGAACAATTGCTAATTTTTCGGGAGTGAGTCCGATTTCTTCAGGCTCTATAAAATTTTTCCGGTTTAAATGCGGAGTTACTAATTTCCCGCCGTTAGCTATTGCTGCATAAACTCTCGCGATTTGCAAAGGAGTCATCAATACATAGCCCTGACCGATTGAATAATTTACTGTGTCTCCGTTAAGCCATTGAGTGTGAAATCTTCTATCTTTCCAATCAGGCCCCGCAAGAATCCCGGCACGTTCTCCGGGTAAATCTATTCCGGTAGGTTCGCCGAAATGAAATTTTCTAGCCCATTTCACGAGTCTTTCGATTCCAGCCTTGAGTCCCGCCTGATAAAAAAATACGTCGCAAGAGTGCTGCAAACCTCCTATAACATTTAGACTCCCGTGTCCTGAATGTTTCCAGCATTTGAACAAGTGAGAGCCGAGCCGCAAACCTCCCCGACATGCAAACATTGTAGAAGTATTTATAACGTCCTCTTCAAGTGTAGCAATCGACATAAACGCCTTAAACGTACTCGCAGGCGGATAAACTCCGGCAATAGCGCGATCTAACATAGGTCTGTCTGGATTATTAATTATTGAATTCCATTCGCGCGCTGATACTCCCCACGTTAATGTGTTGTTGTCATAGACGGGACTTGAAGCTAATACTAATATTTCACCGTTTTTAACGTCCATTGCAACAATTGCGCCCTTGTAGTCCTTCATTAAGTCGACTGCTAATTTTTGCGCTGACATATCGAGAGTCAAATGCAAGTCTTCACCCTTTACTGCGTCGCTTGCGTCAAGTGTGCGGATTTTTCTGCCGCGTGCGTCAACTTCAAGAGCTTCTTGGCCGGGTCTGCCACGTAAAATTTCCTCGTAGGAGCGTTCAATGCCTGATTTGCCGATTAAATCTCCGCCAGTGTAGCCTTCTTCAGAACGTGAGCGCAGTTCTTCTTCTGATATTTCGCTGACATAGCCTAATACATTTGCTGCAAGACTTCCGGCCGGATAAGTCCTCCGCCATACACTTAACGGGAATAATTCGCGGGGAAATTCGTAATCTGCAACTAACTCGGCCATTTGAGGCATTGTCAAATTAGGAACGATTCGCATTACTCGATAGGGGGCGAGTCTCTGCTGCTTGATAGTTTTCTCTAAATCTTCTACGGTCATCGGGATTCCATGACGCTTTAATATTCTGCTGAGTCTCTCTAATTTTTCAGGAGTGTTCAAATCTAACGGGTAACCCATTATACAAAATGTCGTGTCATTTACTGCGAGGGGGACTCCGTTGCGGTCAAAAATTTCGCCTCGTGGAGCAGCAAACCTCATGACCCGTAATCTATTGCTGTGAGCGAGCCTTATATATTTATCGCCTTGATATATCTGACAGAAATATAAGCCGCCGATTAATATAAACATTGAGAGAGTCATACAATAAATAAATAATTTGAGTCTGCTGTCTAAGATTTCCATACGTTATAAAAAATTTCCCCTTTCACAATTTCTGCGAGTCTTTAACTTTTCGCGAGTAAATATGCAGAGTCAATAATATAGCAGGTAACGAATAAATTTGCTGCATAATGAAAAAATTTCCTCCCGTACGTCCTCCCAATATCAAAACAGGCAGCATAGGCGGCAATAACTGCGAAATTTCTAACAGCGCAAAAATTAATAAACTGCTCCCCGACGCTCGGCCTTGAGGCGGAATCAATGCCCAGACTTGTATAACTATCATGACAACTGCAACATATCCCAGCGTGAAAAATCCGGGAATACCTACCCACCGCAAATCCCATAAAATTCCGCCCGCAAACGCACTCCAAACCGCCCAGAGTCCGTCTTCGTCGTTCTTGTCAAGCAGCAATTTATACACGACTCCAAGCATAAATAATCCGGGAATCTGCATTCCTCCGCCGCTGAAAACTGTCAATAAATCCTGTAATAGCCATAAAGTAACTAACAGCATGTCAATAACTCACCGTAAAAAATCTCGACAAATCCGCGCCCGTGTCGATTCTGTACGTCGCATAACCGTCCGGCCCTACTGTAAATTCATTCGTAATAGTCCCTATCGGCAAACCTGAAGGAAATTGCTCGCCTATCATAGCAGTACTTATTTTCATTCCTGCACGCGCTGCACCCTTTGCCGCCGGAATATAACGCAGAACAACTCCCCCGTTACCATCGCCGGCCACGACTCCAAGCTCGCGGGTCTCTTCTATTACAGCAGGAATCAAGAACGACGGAGATGTAATTAATTCTACCCACGACGACATTAACGAGACTGAACTAACGCGCCCGATTAAATATCCGTTATAGAAAACTGGGAGGCCTTGAGTAATTTTGTCATGTTCACCGCGATCGATTCGTATTTCATTCCACCATGACATTGGCGCACGCAAAGTAACACGCGCTATTCTTATATCATTGCTGACGGGCAAAAAATTTTGACTCGATGATAATTTTGCGAGGTCAAGACGTAATTTAGCGTTCTCTTCACGCAAACGGGTTATTTCGTCATTCAGAAAATTTTTATCTCTCGAACGTGTGCGCCAGCTTATATAAATTTCACGCATTATTACAGCAGGATATTCAGGAATCGACAGCAAAGCCCCCCAGAAATCAACGATATTTTTCACTATGCCGAGTCCTGAACTTATCCCCAGCAGAAATAATCCCAGAATCAAAGCTGTTAAACCGTGCGCCCATTCTCTTGCAGTACTGCGAAAATTGTCCATTAACTTAATTTAACGTGAACCGCGTTCGACAGATTTTAATATTCTACGCATTGACGCAAGATTGTCTAAAATATTTCCGATTCCAAGTGCAACAGAATATAACGGCTTCTCAGCAATTATTACAGGAGTATTTATCGCACGTGAGAGTCTCTCCGCAAAACCGTTCATTAAAGCAACCCCGCCCGTTAAAATTACGCCTCTGTCGACTACATCTTTTGCGAGTTCAGGCGGCATTTTCTCAAGAGCTACTTTTACCATATCTTCAATACTCACAAAAATAGGATCCATTGCCTCACGCACTTCAATTGACGAGACTATATCACTTTTCGGCAGACCGTCGGACAAATCACGCCCCTTAACGTGCATCTCTAATTCCGGACTCATGGGTAAAGCAGAACCGATTGTATTCTTTACTTCTTCCGCTGTAGTGTCGCCGATTAATAGCGAATAACGCTGGCGAATCATTGCAGAAATTGCACCGTCCATCATTTTGCCTGCTGTCCTGAGTGAACTTGTTACGACGATTCCTCCCAGTGATATAACGCTGACTTCACTTGTTCCGCCGCCAATGTCAATGACCATGCAGCCATTAGGTTTATCAAATGGAAGACCGACTCCAAGTGCCGCGCTTATAGGTTCCTCGACGATATAAGCCTCGCCCGCGCCTGCTCCGAGTGTAGCGTCAACAACTGCTTTACGTTCGACTCCGGTTATTTCTGCTGGAATCGAGACAACGACTCGCGGATGAATCATAAAAGCACTTCCGGCGCAAACTTTTCGCAGACAGTGTTTAATCAACTCTTGAGTAACATCAAAATTTGCAATGACTCCGCCCTCAATCGGCCAAATTACATTAATTCCTGCTGGAACTTTACCGGCCATTTCTTTAGCTTCATGACCGACAGCAATAATTTCAAAACCTCCGCCACGAGGCAATTTTCGTACAGCAACGGCGGAAGGCTCATTTAACACGATTCCTCTATCCTTCACGTAAACAACAATATTTGACGAGCCTAAATCGATTCCAATATCGTGGCCAAGCATACCGGGTAAAATTTTATTAAACATTTTATGACTGCTCCCCTATCTCGGCCAGTACGGGTTTAATTCGCGCTCTGCACCGATACTCGTTTCAGGGCCATGACCGGGCAAGACTCTTAAACCGTCGGGAAATTCATCGAGCCTGCGTAATGAAGCCTCTAATTTTATTTCGTCGCCGCCCTCTAAATCTGTTCTGCCGACACTTTGAGCAAATAAAGTATCACCGACAATTAAAATATTATGTCCCTGAAGTAAATAACAGACTCCGCCTTCAGTGTGTCCGGGGGTCTCTAAAACTTTTATCTCACAGCCGGGAAAATGTATAATATCGCCCTCTTTTACTTCTTTGAAATCGCTTATGCCGTCGCAGTGAACACCTAATAAAGCCTGCAATTTCTTTGAAGGATTACGCAATGAGTCAGCGTCTTTACTTCCTATATAAATATTATTCCCGACAAACGGCACTAACTCATGAATGCCGGCTATGTGATCTATATGACCATGAGTCAATAAAATCATTGTGAGATTCAAATTATGTTCAGCGAGAAATTTTTTTACGTCCTTAGTCTTTCCGCCCGGATCTACAATAAATGCCTGCTTTGAGTCCTCATCCCAGAATAAAAAACTATTTGTCCATAATGCTCCCAGCGGGAACCGTTTATAATTCATGTAAATAAATCCTTCTTTCACTCGTAAAATTTATTATTTGTCAGGAGAGTCTACTATAAAAGTTAATGGGCCGTCATTAATAATTTCTACTTCCATATCTGCGCCGAACTCCCCGCAATTTGTCTTAAAGCCATATGATTTTACTTTATCGACGAAATAATTATAAATTTTTTCTGCTTCGTTTGGGTCTCCTGCTCCCGTAAAACTTGGCCGTCTCCCTTTTGCGCACGATGCATATAATGAAAATTGAGAGACTAATAAAATTTCGCCGTTGATGTCAGAAAGTGATAAATTTGTTTTGCCGTCTGAGTCCTCAAAGATTCGCAAGCCCGTCATTTTTTCTGCGAGCCAGTTAGCTTTTGACTCGTTGTCGCCTGTTGTTATGCCTATTAATACGCACATTCCCTGATTTATTGAGCGTCTCTCTTGACCGTTTATCAGGACTGAAGCGCGCTTTACACGTTGAATTAATAATCTCATAATTTACCCCCTTGTAACTTCCATAATTCCGCGAACCTCGTTTAATCTTGCAATAGCTGAGTATAAATGCTCTAGATTCCTGACTCTAATATCTATAATCATGCGTACTAAACTATTACCCACGATTGAAGCCTTTATACCGAGAATGCTCGAACCGTTAAGGCCTATTGCTTTTGTTGCGTCTGATAATAAGTCGTCGCGGTCGATTGCTTCAGCTTTGAGTCGTGCAGTGTAATATTTTGTGTCGCGCCCTGGAATTATGCTTTTATCGTAATCGGCCCATGTTACATTTATTTTGTGATCCTGATTTTGTTTCTTGACGCTTGGACAGTCGGCTCTATGAATCGTAATCCCCCGCTTTAAAGTCGAGTAACCGATAATTTCATCACCGGGAACAGGTGAACAGCAATTTGCAAGAGTAACGCTTACTCCTGACTCGCCTTCTACGAGAATATCAGATTTTATTTCGTTCTTGCGTACCGGCGGTGTGTTGTCGATTTCAACGGGAGTTAATTGCGGTTCCGGCGAATGATGCTGAAGATATGCGAGTGAAATTTTCTGCGCTGCTGCACCCGGGCCGATTGTTCCGGATCCTACTGCGATTAATTGCTCGTCAATGTTGCTGAAGTCCTCGCGCTTAACGTCATTTAGTCCCCGTCTGCGTAACTCGCGTTCTATTAATTTCCAGCCGCGTTCGATTTTCTCGTCTCGTTCTGCCTTCTCTGCCTGTCTGAAATATGCTCTAATTTTTGCGCGAGTCTTGCCTGAACTTACAATTTTTAGCCAGTCTTTAGAAGGTGAGCCCTGAGGAGATGTCAAAATTTTCACGATGTCGCCGCTGTGTAATTGTGTATTGAGGGGAACTATACGGCCGTTAATCATTGCACCGACGCAGTGATTTCCGACTTCAGTATGCACAGAATAAGCAAAATCTAAAGTTGTTGACCCATTTGGCAAAATTACAGGCTTCCCATCAGGCGTGAAAACGTATACTTCACTTGTTAGCAAAATATCACTCTTCAAGACTTCCATAAATTCTTTAGAGTCGCCTTCCTGCCCGGCCTCAAGAGCCTGACGAACCCACATTAATTTTGCGTCAAGACCCTTGATTAACTTTTTGCCGCCGCCTGACTTATAGACCCAATGAGCCGCGATTCCGTATTCTGCAAAGTGATTCATTTCGTAAGTACGTATTTGAACCTCTAACGGCACACCGAACGCCATTACAGTTGTATGAAGAGATTGATACATGTTGCTTTTAGGAGTCGCAATATAATCATCAAATTGTCCGGGCACTGGTACCCATAAAGCATGTACGATTCCGAGAACAGCATAACAAGTCGACACGTCAGAAACTAGGACTCTAACTGCTAAAATGTCATAAAGCTCATCGAACGATAATTTTTTACGCTGCATTTTCTCGTATATGCTGTAAAAATGTTTTGAACGGCCTTTGATTCTGCACGGGATATTTTCCTTCTGTAATTTGTCCTCAAGTACTGCTATAGCCTTGCTGATTACTTCTTCCATTTTCGGGAGACGTTTTTTGACTCTGAACTCTAACTCTTTGTAAATATCGGGCTGCAAATACATAAATGACAAGTCTTCGAGTTCGCTTTTTATCTGGTAGATTCCGAGTCTGTGAGCTAAAGGCGCGTAAATTTCCATTGTTTCACGTGCGATTCTCTGCTGCTTGTCGGGCCTCATAACGTCAAGAGTCCTCATGTTGTGAAGTCTGTCAGCAAGTTTAATTAACACGACTCGAATATCCTGCGCCATTACAACGAACATTTTACGAATATTTTCGCCGGTCAGATCTTCACGGGACATAAATTTTTTGACTTCATCGCCCGCTAATTTCGTAACTCCCTGCACGAGCATTAATACATCTTCGCCGAACTTGGCCGATAATTCTTCATCAGTTACATCAGTATCTTCTAATACATCATGAAGCAGAGCAGCAACAAGAGTCGCAATATCGAGTCTCATTCCCGCAAGAATCAAAGCAGCATTTAACGTGTGAATTATATATGGATCTCCCGATTTCCTGAGCTGGTCTTTATGGGCAATGGCAGCAAAAACAAACGCCTCTCCTAGTGTGTGAAGCTGTTCGGGCGTTAATGATAACAGAGATTTTGTCCATAATTCCTGCCATAATGAACGCACGCATTCTTGCTGTGATGCTGCCGGTATGCGCGAAAAAAATTCGTCCCTAAGGTCTGACATTTCACGCAAATAATTTGTAGAGTTGTCTTCGATTGACGGAACGCTGTTCATAATTGACGAAAAACTTTCTCCGCCCATCTCTAAAGTATCTAACGTTTTATCATCGTCATCGGGCATAATTAGACACCTCCTTTTGTGTCAGTTACTGCGCAGTCGATAATAAATTGCAGAGTCTCCTCATTTCTCCAATAATCTAATCTCGGATGATAAATCCAGCCTTTAACGCCCTTCTCTAACATATCGGCGACATCTTTTGCGGACGTGTTGAAAGCTAATAATCTTGCATTGTTCACGCGTATATAACTGTGTTTGCCGTCCTTGCCCATAGGGTTAATTTCTGTATGATTTATATCGGGATCAACAAAAAATTTCGGCGAAGGGTTATTATTTCCGAACGGTCCAAGAGCAGAGACAGCCCGCCAATCTGAAATAGTAATATCTGAAGGCTCAATATTTATAACGGGAGTCAAGCTGCCAGGTATTATCTCGATATTTGCGAGCATTGAGTCAAGAATTTTTCTGACCTCGCGCCAATTTTTTACAGTTACGGAAAATCCAGCTGCGTATTTATGTCCGCCCCATGCGTCGAGCTTTTCTGCAATTTCGCGCAAAATTCCTACTGCATCACCGCCTTCAGGGACTCGCAAAGTTCCGCGAATTATATCACGTCCGACGGGTGCAGCTAAAGCAATCGGGATATTATATTGTGCGCAGATTCGACTCGCAACACCGCTAAGAACACCTATCGGCCAAGAGTCATTATATAAAACTTTGTTAGTAATTGTTCCTTCTGTGAGTCCGTCGTCGATTGTTTTCGCGATAGTTTCAGTGAGAGTCTGACGTTTTCTATTTATGCGCGTCAATTCATTTACACACGAATAAATTGCGTCATTGCTGCCGGTACCGAGTAAAGCTCTGACTCCTACATCAGCTGTTGCAATTCGTCCGGGGGCGTTCAAGCATGGAATTATACGCATTGACAAATGTTCTTCTGTTAATTGCGATTTATTTATGCTGAGACAGTCAAATAATGCACTCAAACCGCGCCGGGGATTAGTGCGCATTAAATTCATGCCGAGTCTTACTAGTGAACGATTCAAATTATGAAGCGGCATACAGTCAGCAATTGTGGCAAGTGCTACTAAATCAATTTCGTATTTCAGGAAATCGCGCGAGACAATATTTTCTTTCCACGCCCAGCACCATAATACGGCGGTTGCACAAATTTTTTGCGACTCCTCCTGCGAATTGTAAACGGGATTCACAATCGTATCAATCGTAACGGGTGCAGAAACTGAATGATGATCGAACACAAAAATATTTATTCCTGAGTCGCGCAATTTTTCGAGCATTCCGGAGTCATTTGTTCCGCAGTCGACTACTACAAGAGTGTTGCAGCCGGTTGACGTAATTTTTTCGAGAATATCAGCATTAAGCCCGTAGCCGTGAACATCCCTTTTCGGAATAAAATAACGTACCTGCGCGGCCTTGCTCCTGAAAATTTCCATTGCTAGAACAGTTGAAGAGATTCCGTCAGTGTCATAATCGCCGTAAACTAAAACATTGCCGAGAGAGCTTTTAGAGTCCCATAAAATTTTTGCTGCCTTACTTGATTCGCCGAGATTCAAATTTGCTATTTGTTTCGTGAAGTCGGGTCTAATCCATTCGCGCAAAGAGTCTAAATCACTGCTTCCCTTCAGCATGTCAAGTACACCCGCGGCGAGTTCAGGGCAGGAAAGAGAATTAGCAAGCTGCTTCGTGCTTTCTCCGGGCTGATAAATTTTTAGGTCAGAAATTAAGCATGTCGGCAGCATTTGTTATTTCTCCTTCTGATAAAATATTCCTGCAAAATTTCCAGACACTCAGAGGCCATTACACCGGATTTAACTTTGCAGACGTGATTTAATCTTGAGTCGCTTAAAATATTGTAGAGAGTCCCCCCTGCACCGGACTTGAAATTTTTTGCGCCGTAAACTACACGTGAGATTCTTGCATTCACGCACGCACCCGCACACATCGGACAAGGTTCAAGCGTTACATAAAGTGTGCAGCCTGATAGATTCCATTTCTGTAATTTCTCGGCACATGAACGGATTGCGATAATTTCTGCGTGTTCTGTAGGGTCAAGAAATTTTTTGTCGCTCCCTGACGATAAAATTTTGTCATCATGAACGATTAAAGCTCCGATGGGAACATCACCGCGCGAGAGTGCGTTTTTTGCCTGATTTAGTGCTTCCTGCATAAAAAAATTATCGGCCGGCATTTATAATTTCACTTTCAGGACTAAACTTTTGACTGCGCCCTTATTGTTGAAATAAATTCCGCACTTGTGAGCGTCTTCGGGCATGAATAATATAAAATGTCCTTCCGGAGCCTGATTATATAGTCCTTCACCGATATAATAAGCTGTGTCAGTTGATTCCTCGTAGGGCTTTGCTTCCTTCAGCTGCTTTATCATTGCATAGCCAAACCATTCTTCGCCGGTTAAAGTTATGTGAATGTCCAAATACTTTTTATGAGCCTCAAAAAATTTTTCTTCGGGTTTGGTCGTAATTTCCTCGTGAATCTCGAAAAAAATATTGTCGCCGTCGATCTGATATTTTCCCGGTTTTAAATTTTCAAGCTCGTTTCTATGTTCTGCAATATATTCGAGACCCTTTTTCACGCCTTCACCGAGTCCGCTGTAACGTGAAGGATATAGAATTGTGCCGAGTATCATAAAAAATTTCATCTCCTGTTAAAGAATTATAATGATTTAATTTTGCAGATTATTATACACGCATTAATTAGTCGTAAAATTTTTATATAAATTATGTGTTATCATACAGGGCAAAAATTTTTGTTGATTATATTTATAATTTGAAAGGAGAAAATTTTTTCATGGCCTATTTTTATAGCGAACCTTCTCACACTTTTTCGGAATATTTGCTGATTCCGACGTATTCATCCGAAAATTGTGTGCCGTCAAATGTCTCATTGCGGACTCCTCTTTGTAAATTTCGGGCGGGTGAAGAAGCTCCCCTTTCTATTAATATCCCGCTCACAAGTGCAATAATGCAATCAGTTTCTGACGACAATATGGCGATTGCTCTTGCTCGTGAGGGCGGAATCTCGTTTATTTTCTGCTCACAAACTATAGATAAACAAGTCGAAATGGTCGAACGCGTGAAGAGATATAAAGCCGGCTTTGTTGCAAATGACTCAGCTATCGGGCCGGATCAGACTCTCAAAGATATTCTTGCGCTCAAAGAATTAACCGGACACACAACAGTAGCAGTTACTCATGACGGCAGCTTGACGGGCAAATTATTAGGAATCGTAACGAGCCGCGATTACAGAGTCAGCCGCACCGAATTAGACTCGAAAGTACGCGATTTTATGACTCCTATCGATAAAGTTATTTCTGCTCATGACGGTTTGAGCTTGAGTGAAGCAAATGATATTTTATGGGAGCACAAATTAAATTCTCTTCCCGTAATTGATGATAAAGGAAATATGGTCGCGTTCGTATTCAGGAAAGATTACGACATGCACAAGGAAAACCCTTTAGAATTGCTTGACAGTAAAAAACGTTACATAACGGGAGCAGGCATTAACACGCGCGATTATGAGGAAAGAGTCCCGGCATTAGTTGACGCGGGCGCAGATGTTTTGTGCATTGACTCATCAGAAGGATTCACGGAATGGCAGAGGAGGACTCTTAAATGGATTCGCGATAAATACGGCGATGAAGTGAAAGTCGGTGCGGGAAATATTGTCGATGCTGAAGGCTTTAGATTCTTGGCGGAGGCAGGCGCGGACTTCGTGAAAATCGGTATAGGGGGCGGTTCAATCTGCATAACGCGTGAAGCAAAGGGAATCGGGCGCGGTCAAGCTACAGCAGTTATTGAAGTCGCACAAGAACGCGATAAATATTTTAAGGAAACAGGAATTTATATCCCGATTTGTTCAGACGGCGGGATCGTAATGGACTATCATATAACTTTAGCTCTTGCAATGGGAGCAGATTTTTGCATGTTAGGGCGATATTTTGCGCGCTTTGATGAGAGTCCTACAAATAGAGTCATGGTCAACGGGAATTACGTAAAAGAATATTGGGGTGAAGGTTCGTCAAGGGCTAGAAATTGGCAGCGTTACGACTCTGGCGATTCGTCGCAGGTAAAATTATCATTTGAAGAAGGCGTTGACAGTTATGTGCCTTATGCTGGAAGTTTGCGCGATAATGTTACTGAGACATTAAGCAAAATAAAATCTACGTTCTGTAATTGCGGGGCGTTGAATTTGTGTGAAATGCGCGAGAAAGCAAAAATTACCCTTGTGTCGCCGGTTACGTTAATAGAAGGCGGAGCGCACGACGTTATCATGAAAGAAGCAGTAAGACGCACGAAATAAAATCTTGTGCTAAAATAAGCGCGTTATATCATAAGTCATATTATTACCTTATTTAAAGCCTTCCTTTGCATATGCACTGGGAGGTTCAATATTTTTACGGACAAAATAAAACCGGGCTGATGAGCACAACCCGGCAATGAAATTTTTTATCGTTAGAAATTGGCTGCGTTCTGTCCTGCGATACGTCCGAATATCACGAAATCTGCTACTGCGTTGCCGCCGAGTCTATTTCCGCCATGAATACCGCCTGTAATTTCTCCTGCCGCAAAGAGTCCCGGAATCGCTGTCCCGTCGCCTTTAAGGACTCTCGTTTGGCCGTCAATTTTTAGTCCGCCCATTGTGTGATGGATTCCGGCTGTAACTCTGATTGCGTAGAAGGGTGCTTTGTCTAACGGAGCTGCAAAACTTGTTCTGTTAAAATCTGGGTCGCTTCGATTTGTTACGCAATTGTTCCATTTTTTCATGGTCTCTGCGAAAATTTCTGCGGGAATATCAATATTTGCTGCTAATTCCTCGTAGGTCTTGCCTTCTTTCGTGAAACCTTTTGAGATATAGCCCTTAATAACATTTGAAGCGTCTGCCATTTTTGAGTCAACTATCAGCCACGAAAATGACCCCGGTTGTGCGATTTCTGCTGCTGATACTGCGTCGCGTGTTCCGGTCTCATCTGTAAAGCGTTTTCCGTCCGTATTAACTAAAATTGCTCCGTCGCCTCTGAGTCCTTCAGTTATGAGTGAAGCTGTATCGGCCTGTACTGTCGGGTGAATCTGAATTTGTTTCATGTCAACAACTGCTGCGCCGAGAGTCTGAGCCATTGTTATTACTTCTCCTGTTGCGCCGGGTGCGTTAGTAGTCATGAAGCCTTCGAGCTCAGGTTTAAATATTGAGACCATTTTCAAATTTGCGCCGAAACCTCCTGCTGCGAGAATGACTGCTTTTGCGTGAATTATAACTTTTCCGCCGTCAGAACTATTTGCGATAATTCCAGCTGCTTGGCCGTCCTTGTCGGTTAAGATTCCTGCTGCTGCTGTCTCCATTAACATTGTAATATTTTCACGGGCTTTGCAGGCTGCTACTAATTTCGGGATCATGTAAGCACCGACGGAGACGACTTTTTTATCTTCGTTTAACGGCCTGTGAATGCGTTTTACTGACGCTCCCCCGAATGCACCGACCGAGCTTAAATCAATATCTATTGTCTTGAGCCACTCTACAGCACCGGCAGCATTTGACGTAAAAATTTTCACGAGTTCAGGATTATTTATTCCATGACCGCCGATTAAAGTATCAAGCTGCATTAACTCGACCGAGTCAAAATATCCGGTTGGGTTTGCTTTATATGCGTCCCATTGAGATTTTACGGTTTGAGCGAGTTCTGTTATTACTTTATTGTCAGCAAATTTTTCGGCAGCTTTTAAAGTTTTCTCGACCCCGGCATCTTCTGTAAATTTGTTATTGTCCTGCTCAGGTGTTTTTGTTGCGTTCATTCCTCCTGTAGCTCTGACTGAATTTCCGCCGGCCATTGACTGTTTCTCGATGAGGATGACTTTTTTTCCTGCGTCTGCTGCTGTGATTGCTGCGACCATTCCTGCGCCTCCTGCACCGACGATTACTATATCGGTAGTAAATTCTTTGTCCTCTACGGGCTTTGCGGGTGCGTTGTCAGCTTTTGCGGGTGTGCTTGCTGCTTTGAAATTTTCAGGATTGACTCCTGCGGCCTTGAGTGCTGCTTCTGCTGCCTGTAAAATTCCCGTTGAGCTCATTGTTGCGCCTGAAATTGTGTCTACAGTAATTGAATTTTTCTCGACCATTAACGGGGGCATTTTTTCGATCGCGTTAGAGCCTATGCCCTGAGTCTCGTTGGGGCCTGATGCTGTAACATTTGAGATTTTGCCGTCCTTGAGAGTTACTGTTACAGTGATTGAATCTTTTCCGCCGTAACCGTTGCCCGTGCCTGTTCCTGTGATTGAATTATCGCTGTCTCTGGGAGTGTTTACCATTATGAAAATAATAGCGATTGCAGCCACAAGAAAAAATATACTCTTCTTCGACTTCATGAGAATTGCTCCTCTCTTGATGATTAATAAATTTCTGAATTACAAATATTATATCAGTGCAGAAAATTTATATGCGAAAAATTTTATTGCGCGCTTTTTTTTTCGCCGCCGAGCGGG
>JAFSXS010000092.1 GCA_017443945.1 Synergistaceae bacterium | reverse complement strand
TATGGCCGGATTATTGAGAATTTCGCGCGTATTTCCCCGGCCTCCGAAAGGATACCAAGACTCTATTATTACGCCGTAACGAGATAAATATTTTTGCAGGTCTGTATTCTGATAAAAAATGTGATTCTCGTTCTGAACTATTGCGGGCATAATTGACGAAATTTTTGCTATCCTCTCAAACTCTGAAGGCGTGTAATAATTTGATATTCCGATAGATTTTATTTTGCCGGACTTGACTCCGCGTTCAAGAGCTTTGTATGTTTCCTCGTCATTATAACCGGGCTGGTGTATAAGCATTAAGTCAATGTAATCGAGGCCAAGTGCTTTATTTGACGCGTTTATTGCTTCGTCGGGATTATTGCAGGGTAAAATTTTGCTGGTTATAAAAATTTCTTCGCGCTTTATTATGCCTTCACTTATTGCGCGCCTGACTCCCTGTCCGACTCCTGACTCATTTCCGTAATATTTTGCTGTGTCAATGAGTCTGTAACCTGCTTTTATTGCAACATAAACGCATTCAGCAGCCTGATTATTATCAAGTGTCCACGTGCCCAAGCCTAAAACGGGGATTTTATTTCCGTCATTGAGTGCAAGATATTCCATTGCTGAAACAGGAAAAGCAGCGAGCATAATAATTATTGTACAGATTAATAATTTCTTCATGATAATAAAATAAGCCCCGCAAGATATTTTCTCACGAGGCAGAAAAATTTATTTATTTCACGTAGTTATTCATGAAAGCTATAATCTCATTGAACGGAATTTTTTCGAGATTGTCATATAAATCACAATGAGACGCGCCGGGAACGATAATTAATTTCTTGTTATCGCCTTTGAGACGCTTTATAGTGTCCTCGCTCATATATCTTGAGTGCGCTTTTTCTCCGTGTACAAGCAAAACCGGTGAGCGAATCTCTTCAACAAATGCAAGCATGGGCATATTCATTAATGCTAAACCTGCTGTAACGTTCCAGCCTTCATTTGAATTAAGCGAGCGTTTGTGATAGCCTCTCGGAGTCTTGTAATAAGCGTAATAATCTTTCACGAACTGGGGTGCATCGTCGGGCAACGGATCAACTACTCCGCCTGCACGCGCGTAAGTTCCTGACTGATAATCTTTTGTTCTCTGCTCGTTCATGGCCTTTTTCGCGTTGTAACGGGCTTCTTCGTTGTTATCAGCGTCAAAATATCCGTTAGCAGCGATTCTTGACATGTTGTACATAGTTGATGAAACAGTAGCTTTTATTCTCGTGTCGGCCGCAGCAGCGTTTAAAGCAATTCCGCCCCATCCGCAAACGCCGATAATGCCGATTTTTTCAGGGTCTACACAGCTTTGCACGGAAAGAAAATCTACAGCCGCAGAAAAATCTTCTGTGTTAATCTCAGGTGATGAGACATAACGCACTGCCCCGCCGCTTTCACCCGTGAATGAAGGATCGAACGCAAGCGCAACATAACCAGCCTTCGCCATTTCCTGAGCATAGAGTCCCGAAACTTGTTCCTTTACTGCACCAAACGGACCAGCTACAGCAACAGCAGGATATTTTTTCGACGCGTCAAAGTTCGCAGGCAAATATAAATCTCCCGTTAAATCAATTCCGTAGCGGTTATGAAAATGTGCCTTCTTTACCTGAATGCTTGAGTCAATCTTGAAAACTCTTGTATCTTCCGTAAAATCCGTAATAGAATCTTTTGCCATAGAAGCTGAAGCAAAACACGAAATTATTGCAAGTGCCGCTAAAATTTTTATCATGTTATATAGTCCTCCTGATTGAAATCTTGCATAAATTATCGCAATTTGCGCGTGAAATGTCTAATGCTTATATAGTAAAATTAGTTATGCAGAAAATTTTATATCCGGAGGCAATTATGGAATTAAGAACGCTGAAATATTTTCTCGAAGTAGCCGAGCAGGAGAGCTTGACAAAAGCAGCTATAAGACTCCACATAACGCAGCCGACTCTATCGCGCCAAATTTCACAGTTAGAGCAGGAAACCGGCAAGAAATTATACATTCGCGGAAATTATAATATCAGACTCACTGAAGACGGCCTATTACTCAAGAAACGCGCGCAAGAAATTATAGAACTCGAGTCAAAGACTTTAGCGGAGTTAATTAATTCAGATCAGGAAAATATAACAGGCACTATTTATATCGGATCAGGAGAAACCGCCGGAGTTAATTATATCGGCAAAATATTAAAATCTCTGCGCGTAAATTATCCGGGCGTAAAATATCGCATGATAAGCGGCGACGCAGAAGACATCACAGACAAATTAGACAAGGGGTTAATTGATTTCGGGCTGTTCGTGGGAAAAGTTAATCTCAACAAATATGACTCTCTTGCATTGCCAAATTCAGATAAATGGGGAGTAATTATGCGGCTTGATGATAATTTAGCGGGAAAAAATTTTATCGTTCCTGAAGACTTGCGCGGGCGGGAGCTTTTATTTTCACATCAGGCAAAATCACAGGGAGAGTTTTCAGAGTGGCTCGGCTTTCCTGTCGAAGAGTTAAATATTATCGGGACTCATAATTTAGCGTTCAATGCGTCAATAATGGTGCGTGAGGATCTTGGCCTACTTGTTACTATTGAGGGAGTTATCACAGAAAGCGATTTAAAATTTGTCCCGTTGCAACCTGAAATAAAAGCGGGGTTGATTCTTGCGTGGAAGAAAGAGTCTATTTTCTCGAAGGCTGCTAAAAAATTTCTTGATTCATGCTCGTATTCATGCGTATAAATTCAAGCAAAATCTCAGTGTGAGTTTCTCACATTTTATGATAGTGTGGCTCGGCTGTCCTGTCGAAGAATTAAATATTATCGGGACTCATAATCTTGCGTTCAATGCGTCAATAATGGTGCGTGAGGGTCTTGGCCTGCTTGTTACTATTGAGGGAGTTATCACAGAAAGCGATTTAAAATTTGTTCCGTTGCAACCAGAAATAAAAGCCGGGTTAATTCTTGCGTGGAAGAAAGAGTCTATTTTCTCGAAGGCTGCTAAAAAATTTCTTGATTCTTGCGCTGAAATATTGTGATAAAATCTATAAAACTTTTCACACTTTATAATAATTATTCTGGGAGGAGATTTTATTGTATCAGGAATTTGACGTGAACTCTCAATGTTTATCTGATGCTATGAACTTTATTCGCAGCGAGATCAGTAAATATATTTCCAATCACAAAACCGTTAACCAGTCTCAATTAATGGCCGAAGAATCTATTAACAGACTGCTTGAACACGCAAATTTGACAGAGAAAAATAAATTATGTGTCAACGTTACAAAATTTCTGGGCAGCGTGAAAATTAATATTTCAGTGGGCGGCAAAAAATTTGATTTCGAAGAGAGTCTTAATTTCGGCATAGACTTTGAGAAGGAAGAAATTTCCGGAAGAACTGCCGACGCTATATCAAATCTCCTAATGAAGTCATTTACTGAAAAATTGCGTTATCATCATAATAGAGGCACAAATTATATAACTATTACTGCGCTGAAATCTCCTTATACATCGCTTTATTACACCGGAGCGGCCTTAATTCTTGCAGTCATAACGGGATTTGTTATGAAAAATTTTGCGTCCGAAGCTGCCTGCATTTACTTTAACGAAAATATTTTATCGGTCATAAGTAAAATTTTTATGAACACGCTTAAATTATGCGCCATCGCACTTGTATTTTTCTCTGTTGCCTCATGTATAGCGAATATCAGCAATCTTGCAGAATTAAAGAAGGTCGGCGGTATATTATTAGTGTGCTTTCTCGTCATGCAAATTCTTGCGAATCTCACAGGAATCGGAATATTTTATTTGCTCAAGCCCGGAAAAAATATCGCTGTCTCTGCCGTAAATGCAAGTAATATAATTTCCGGCTCAGTCTCCGTCAAAGATACAATTATAAATATTTTCCCTGATAATCTCGTCAAACCGTTTTTGAATGCCGACTTGCTGCAATTAATAGTACTTGCGCTTTTCTTGGGATTGGCCGTCATAAAGTCAGGAGCAGCCATATTTAAATCATTTCTCGATGAGTGCAACAAAATTTTTATGCAGATTACTACAGCTGTTATGAAATTTATTCCGTTGGCCGTGTTTTGTTCTATAACGTCTATGATTTTGACTATCGGCGGGAAAACTATGATGTCATTAATCGAGATTTTATTTGCTTTCGTGTCAGGTCTTACGGTGATATTGACAATATGTCTATTAATTGCTTCATTTATGAGTCGTCTTAACCCGTTAAAAATTTTGCTTAAGTCAATGCCGGTTATTATTACGTCTATGGCCGCGTGTTCAAGCAATGCAGCAATACCCGATAATCTTAATGCCGCGCAGAAAATGGGAATAAGCCCTAAACTTTATAATATCGCTATACCCTTAGGCACTGCAATAAATAAATTAGGGAGCTGTATACAACTTTCATTAGGGACGCTGACTCTTGCATACATTTACGGAATAAATATCGAGCCTTTGACGGCATTGTCAATGATGTTTACGTTTTTGCTGCTGGAGATTGCTGCTCCTGTTGTGCCGTGCGGGACGTTTATATCAATATCGGCTGCTATAGTTATGTTTGGCTGTCCGATTGAGGCTATTGCGCTTTTGATGTCAGTAGCTCCGATTATTGACATGACTTCATCTCCTGCAAATGCTTTCGGGAATACTTTAACTACTATTATTGCAGCTGCTCACGAAAATATGATTGACCGGGAAATTTTTAACTCGTAAATTTGCGCTTACAGAGTCAGAGTCTCTAAATCGTCAGGAATAAAAATTTTTCCCGTGAAATATTGCTTTGACTCGTTTGTATATAATTCGCGGCGTTGTGATAAATTTGCGTCTTCCGTGTGATATAGCAACAAATTTTTTATATTGAGTCTCTGTGCTAATGTGCTTGCGTCCTTAACTGTTGAGTGATTCTTCTCGTAGGGTCTGAAAATTTCCGCCTGCGAGTACAAGCAAAAAGCCTCGTGCAACAACCAATCAGAATTAATCGCATAAATTTCGCTTGATTCTTTGCATGGTTCGTCGCCGCAGCAGGTTAATTTTTTCGAGCCGTCATAGTTCATGCAAAATCCGAATTGCTTTGTGCGGTTGGAGTGAATGTCAAAGAATTTAAATTCTTGTCCGGCTATAATTCGTGTTTCGTCATGCTTGATTTCGATTAAATGTATTCTTTTCCCGATAAAACCGGCCTGATATGGCAGCAATAATTTATTTGCTAACTCCTGAACGAGACTCAAGACTTCATCATGTGAATAAATATTTAGATCACCGTTAAAAATATTCTTGTTCATTCTTTGCGCTGAGATTCTAATTATCCAGATTAGGCCAAGAATGTGATCTATATGCGCATGAGTGATGAAAATATTATGAATGTCCTGTAAATCGAGATTTATGCGCTTTAACTGGTGCAAGATATAATTTCCTCCGCCGGTATCGATTAAAATATTTCCTGACTCAGATCGCATTACAAAGCAAGTGTTATAGCATTCAGTTACTAAAGCGTTGCCGGTTCCTAACATAGTTATTTGCATGAATAAAAGATGACTCCTTTTTTCTATAATGATTCTTTACAGCTCAAAAGCAAACCTGCGCGACAAAGCTATCACGCAGGAAAAATAATTTATTTCTTTACGCCGAGAGACTCAATAAATTTCTATAAATGGGATACGGCCAAATTTCAGCACTCGTTACAAGTTCGGCAGCATCGCATTTAGTCCGGATAGAGTCCATAAGCGGCAAAATTTTATAAGTCAGGAAATCAGCCCGCTCACGTGCATTCAAGTCAGCTAGACTCGTTCTATACTCGTTCAATACGGCAGCGTCGGCAATTAAAGCATTCTTCGCAGTTCCCAAGCCTTTAATGTAATCGCGCCAAGGTTTGTCGTCGCCAAAATCTACACCGTCAAAGGCATAAAGTGAATTTCTCTCAAGCACTAATTGTTTCGATAACGCCGGCAAGACTCCTTCAAATAACATGTCATACAAGACAGCTGCTTCTACTTCGAGACCAGTGCAGAAATTTTCGAGCCTGATTTTGTGTAAATTTTCGAGTTCGTTGGGCTTGAAAACTTTTAATTCTTCGAGCATTGATTTATTTTCCGGTTTCAATAATAGATCAATACGTCCGGGGATGTCTTCAGCCTCGATTAAACCGCGTTTTCTTGCTTCGTCCTGCCACTCATGGCTATAAGCGTCGCCCTCAAATAAAATTTTGCTGCCTTCTTTGAATGCCTCAGTGCTTGCGATTAAGGCTGCTTCTATCGGGTCATCGGAATTTTTTGCGGCGATCTTTGCTGTTAATTGCTCAATTCCCCACGCCCATATGCTTGCGAACATTGTAACTGGCAGTGCGATACTTTGACTCGAACCAGGTGCGCGGAACTCGAATTTATCGCCCGTAAAAGCTATAGGACTCGTACGGTTTCTATCGCTGTCAAACGGAATAATGTCCGGCAATTTCGTAAGACCAATATCAATTATGCCTTTGTCCGGTAAATTTGCGTCGCCTTTATTTATTAAATCCGTAAGAGCTGCACCCAAATAAACGCTCATAATCGACGGGGGAGCTTCGTGGCCTCCGAGTCTGAATAAATTTCCGTAAGTTGCGATACTTGCCTGCAATAAACTATGAAATTTGCTTAGACCCAGCACAGCAGCAGCCATAAACGCGAGAAAAATTACGTTTCTTCTACTATTATGTGAAGGCTTTAATAAATTTCTGCCCTCGCTGTCCATGAGTGAAATATTTGTGTGCTTGCCGCTTCCGTTCATGCCGTTAAAAGGTTTCTCGTGAAATAATAATCTTAATTCATGAGTGCGTGCAAGTTTTCTCATAGTTTCCATTAAAATTTGATTCTGATCGCAGGCAATATTTGCTTCGTTGAATAAATGTGCAAATTCGAACTGACAGCGCGCGACCTCATTATGACGTGCAGTAATTGATACACCTAGCCTCGCCAAATCGCGTTCAACGTCTTCCATGTAACGCAAAACGCGTCCGGGAATAGCTCCCATGTAGTGATGATCTAACTTTTGATCTTTTGCAGGTTGTGCACCGATTAGAGTTCTACCGCAAAATCTAATATCCGGCCTTTTCTGAGCTCTAGGACGGTCAAGCAAAAAATATTCTTGTTCAGCACCAACGGTCATTTTCACGGATTTAATACCGCGTTGACCCAACATTCTCAAAAGTTTTAACGCACGAGATTCAACAGCGTCAAGACTTCGCAATAAAGGAGTCTTCAAATCTAATGGTGTGCCGTCAAATGAGAGGAACACAGACGGAATGCAGAGAGTCCCGCCCTTTTCGCTTTTCACGATAAATGCAGGGCTTGAGATGTCCCACGCAGAATAACCGCGCGCTTCAAATGTTGAACGAGTCCCCGCACTTGGAAAGCTCGACGCGTCCGGCTCACCTTGTGAAAGATTATGACCTCTGAAGACTTCAATGGGTCTGCCTTCTGAGTCTGACTGTGTAAAAGCTGTATGTTTCTCTGCTGTTAATTCGCTCATAGGCTGGAACCAGTGCGCCCAATGTGTAGCACCGTTTGAGATTGCCCAGTCCTTTAATGCACCTGCTACGATGTCGGCTGCTTGACTATCGAGTCTGCTTCGTCCTTCGATAGCTGCGATGACTTGATCATAAATGTCGGGATTGAGTCTTTCTTTCATGACTCGGCGGTTAAATACTAATGTACCATAAATTTCCCGAATAGACTTTAATTTTTCGCTCATTATGCAAATTACCTCCATCATTAAGCAATTTTTTTACGAAATTTTTTGCTTAACTTGCGGAATATTTTAACACTGAGATAATTTTTTGCAATATTGCTGTAGAGTTAGGATTGATATAAATTTTTGAATTACACTCATATTTGATATAATAAATGCGTGCAGTTCTCTTAAAAATTTATTGAGGGAGCTGCAATTTTTTACTAATACATTTACTAATACGAAAATTTTAATATTTTATAGCCTTCACAAATGTTGACAGAGAAAATTTTTTATTATTGCTGCAAAAAATTCATGAACGTTTTTATATTTTGCTGATGACTACTGCGCGAAAAAATTTTATAGCACATAAATATTCATGTCCTTCACAAATGTTGACGGAGAAAAGTTTTATTATTGCTGCAAAAAATTCATGAACGTTTTTATATTTTGCTGATGACTATTGCGCGAATTAAATTTTATAGCACGTAAATATTCATGACCTTCACAAATGTTGATAGAGAAAATTTTTATTATTGCTGCAAAAAATTCATGAACGTTTTTATATTTTGCTGCTGACTATTGCGCGAATTAAATTTTTCATGCTGACTCATGAATCAAGATTCACACTGCTATAATATTGCAGATTATATGATTATATTATTACAGTAAGGAGAAATAAAATTTGAGCAGAGTTTACAATTTCAGCGCAGGCCCCGGAGTCTTGCCTGAAGAAGTGTTAAAAACTGTGCAGGCTGAATTACTCGAATACGGCAATAGTGGCATGTCAGTAATGGAAATGAGCCACAGATCCAAAGATTTCGAGGACATTATCAACGAGGCAGAAAAAAATTTACGCTCATTGATGAACATTCCCGCAAATTATCGCGTTTTATTCCTTCAGGGAGGAGCTTACACTCAATTTGCGATGATTCCCATGAACTTAATGATTAACCGTGCAGCTGATTATATCGTAACAGGCCAGTGGTCAAAGAAGGCAGCAGCTGAAGCAAAAATTTTCGGAACTGTCAACGAGATCGCAAGCTCGGCAGATAAAAATTTTTCGTACATTCCTGATTTGTCAGATTTAAATATTTCACCCAATGCCGACTACGTTTATATTTGCCAGAATGAGACAGTACACGGGACAACAATTAAGACTCTTCCCAACACTAAGGGCAAAATTTTAGTGTCTGATATTTCGTCAATGTTCCTGAGTGAGCCTGTTGACGTGAATAATTACGGGCTTGTTTACGGAGGTGTTCAGAAAAACGTCGGGCCTGCAGGAGTCGTTATCGTCATAATTCGTGATGATTTAATTCGTGATGATGTCTTGCCTTATACGCCCACTATGATGAAATATAAGACTCACGCTGATAATAAATCGTTGTTCAACACTCCCCCGTGCTTTAATATTTACGTGTGCGGATTAGTCTTTAAGTGGCTGATAAAACTCGGCGGCGTTGAAGAAATGCACAAGTTGAATCAGGCAAAGGCAAAAGTTTTATATGACTATCTCGACAACTCTAAATTATTTCACGGCACAGTCGACAAGAAAGACAGATCTTTAATGAACGTCCCATTTGTAACGGGAAATAAAGAACTTGACGCGGAATTTGCAGCAGAGGCATCACAGGCAGGACTCAAAAATATAAAGGGTCATCGTTCAGTCGGAGGCATGAGAGCATCACTTTATAACGCAATGCCTATCGAGGGAGTATACAAGCTCGTTGAGTTCATGACAGATTTTGAAAAGAGGCACGCTCAATAAATGATTTGTCCCAAGCACAGAAAAATTTGCTGTCTTAATAGCATAGCAAGTGTAGGACTCGAAAAATTCCGCAAAGGTTATGAATTAATTGACACACCCGACGAAGCAGCCGGGATTCTTGTTCGTTCTGCTGATATGCTGAATATGAATTTTCCGGCCGAGTTGCGCGCGATCGCCCGTGCAGGTGCAGGAGTAAATAATATTCCCATCGATAAATGTTCAGAAAATGGAGTCGTAGTCTTCAACACTCCCGGAGCAAATGCAAACTCCGTCAAAGAATTAGTCTTGGCCGGTTTATTACTTGCTTCACGTGATATTTTTGCTGGAATAAAATGGGTCAATGACAACGCAAAAGATGAAAATATTTCCAAACTTGCAGAGAAAATCAAGAAAAATTTTGCAGGTCATGAGATTCAGGGCAAGACTCTCGGCGTTATAGGACTCGGTGCTATCGGTGTACGTGTTGCAAATGCTGCTGTCTCGTTAGGAATGAATGTTTTAGGCTATGACCCTTATTTATCGTTAAAATCTGCGTGGATGTTAAGTCCCATGATAAAACACGCTGACACGGCCGAAGAGGTTTATTCAGCGAGCGACTATATAACGATTCATGTTCCCGCCGGAGCAAATACAAGACACATGGTAAATTCTGACGCAATCGCGAAAATGAAAGACGGCATAAAAATTTTGAACTTTGCACGTGATGTCTTAGTTGATGAGTCAGCGTTAAAATCAGCACTTGAATCAGGTCATGTAGCAAAATATATTTCTGATTTCCCGAATGCAATAAGCGCAAATCTTCCAAATTCTATAATTTTGCCTCACTTGGGAGCGTCAACAGAAGAAGCCGAAGACAACTGCGCAGTAATGGCCGTCGTTCAATTGCAAGATTATCTTGACAACGGGAATATAAATAACTCCGTAAATTATCCCGATATTAACGCCGGAATCTGTGAGACTGAAGCAAGAGTCGCTATATTACATCAAAATATCCCGAACATGTTATCGCAAATTACAGCGTTTTTCGGTAATAACGGCCTCAATATAGAAAATTTGTTGAACAAAGCAAAAGGCTCTTACGCTTACACATTATTAGATATTTCTCACAAAATGCCGGAGGATACAGTCGAAAGGCTCAAGGAAATAGACGGCGTTAAACGAGTCAGACGAGTAACAGAAAGAATGTAACAATAAAGCCCCCGGGATTATTCCTGAGGGCAAATTTTTTATTTCGCTTTGATGAAATTTATGCGGTTTAGATCGCTGATTCCTGATGTACCGCTGAAAGTTTTTGTTGTCGGCATTCCACCGAAGGCACTTACTCCGCCTCTCATTGTGCTGGTTTTTCCCATGCTGCCTATCATTGTGCGGGTAGTTGTTGTAACGCCGTTAGCTGAAGTTTTCTCGGTCTCCAAGTAAGAAACTCTGCCGGAATTAACAATTTTTGTATTTACTTCTGTCTCGCCGGACTCGTTTTCTTTCTTGACTGGTTCATTATGACTCCCGCCGGGTAAATCTGGCATTTCTGGTTTCTTGTCGTCCTTGCCTAAAAGTTTTGCGACTTCATTGTCAACGTTTTCAATTTGAGGAAGTCCGAGAGCTTCTGCACCCTCGTTCAAAGTTTCGCCCAATAACGTTAAATTTTCAGAGTCGCTCAAATCTTCAACGGTGAGGCCAAGTCCCGACATAGCAGCTTGAATACTGTCAATATTTGCGCGGAAAGCATTAGAGACTCGCGACATAAATTCACTTGAGGCCGTAAAATCCTGCTTAAAGCCTGACTCGCTCGAAGGAGGTACGGGAGGAACTCCGCCGGGGATTGTACCTGACGAGTCATAAGTGCGGCTGTTTATTGCTGCTGCTTGAAGAAATGCATCAAATTCGGGATTTTCGCGCGGCTGTGAGTCTCTTGTATTCTGCAAATTATTCTGTGCTGGGAACATAACAGATTGATTCATCATGTATTCATTAATGCGCATAATTGTTGTTCACTCCTTCTGTAATATATATAAATTCATGAAAAATTTTTCTGTTTTATTTGTCTTATCGGTAATTTTGACTAGAGACTTTAATAAATTTTTCCCGCCTGATTTATGTTTATGTGTGTCGAAAATATATTTGCACCCATCCGGAGAGATTTTTTTTGCGTTTATGCTGTAAAATTATATAAAAACTTTCAGGAGGCATTATTTAATTGCACGACAAAATTTTAATGGAAGCCGAAAATTTACGTAATGTAATGGTCAAGACTCTCACTCATTTATGTAAATTCCCGGCTGTATCACCCCACAACGGCGGGACGGGCGAACTTGCAAAAATTAACGAGCTTAGAAAAATTATAAACCTTCTCGGCCTCGATAAAGCAAAAATAGATCTGCACATAGTCGAAGATCCAGAAGGCGACAGACCTTCTTTATTTCTCGAATATCCAGGAAAAAAAGCGCAAAGAGTCTGCATATTGACTCACGTTGACATAGTGCCCGAAGGCGATAGATCTTTATGGACGATTGACCCGTTTGATCCCGTTGTTAAAGGCTCAAGACTCTACGGACGCGGAGTAAGCGATAACGGAAATGGACTCGTTGCGTCGTTGTATGCTTTGAAGGCGTTAATTAATGCTGGCGTTGAACCGGAATATACTATTTTGCTTGCGTTCGTAGCTGACGAGGAAATGGGCAGCCATTACGGACTCGAAAAATTGTTAGAGCGCGATTTATTCAGACCTGATGATTTAGTAATCGTTCCTGACTCCGGAAATGACGCAGGAGATTTTATCGAGACAGCAGAGAAGGCGAGACTCCAACTTGGTTTTACTGTGAAGGGGAAGCAAGTACACGCCTCAATGCCTCACACCGGTTTAAATTCGTGCAGAGTTGCAAATATGTTAGCTTACGAAGTCGACGAGGCTTTACACAAAGCATTCCCGGAAAATGACGAAAATTTTGATTTTCCTGCTTCAACGTTTGAGCCTACGAAGAGAGCCGCAAATGTCCCGAATGTTAATACAGTACCAGGAGTCGAAAAATTTTATTTTGACTGCCGAATTTTGCCGAGCATTAATCTTGATGAAGTTATCGAGCTTGTACAAAAAATTTGCAAAGATATAGAGTCCCGCACCGGTGCAGTAATTGAGCTTGAAGTCAGCAGAGAAGACGCAGCACAACCCACGAGTCCCGACTCTGAAGTCGTTAAAATTCTCGTGAAGTCGATTCGCGAGGTATTAAATATTGAACCTAAAACGGGCGGAATCGGCGGCGGAACTTTTGCTGCATTGTTCAGAAATAGAAATATTCCTGCTGTTGTGTGGTCTCAAGAGTGTGACGGGGTTGCTCATATGCCGGACGAGTACACAGAAATAGATTATCTCGTGAATAATGCGAAAGTTTTTGCGCTGGTAATGGCAGGTGAATAAAAAATGGACAGCCCGTTACAAAGTGTTATTATTCCCACTTATAACCGGAAAGAAATGCTTGCGGAAGCTCTTGACAGTGTCTTGAAGCAGAGTCAAAAGAGTCTTGAAGTAATAATAGTTGATGACTGCTCGACTGACGGCACAGACGAATTTGTGAAGACTATAACTGATACTAGAGTGCGGTATTTCAGGAATGAGAAAAACAGCGGGCCGGAAATTAATCGCAGCTTGGGTCTAAGAAATGCACGCGGAAAATATATAACTTTTCTTGATGACGATGATTATTACACAGATTATGACTTTTTCGCGAAGGCAGTAAAAATTTTTGAGGAGCATGATTCAGAAAACGCCCCTCTTTCTTTTGTCTGTGCAAATGTAGAAATGTTTACGATTGAGACAGGCAGAACTAACACAGAACACAATATTGGGGCTCCCGGACGAGTTAACGGACTTGATTATATTCTTAAGCGCAATAAACCATTGTCAACTTTTCCAACAGTCTTTAAGGCTGAAATTTTGCGCAAGGCCGGACTTGAGAACATGAGAATATTCGATGTAGAAATATATAGAGAAGCTGTTATTATTGCTGATTCATATTTCATGAGCGATTATGTAGGCGTGTACAGAGTCCATAAAGAAAGCATATCATTAGGTTATTCGATAAAATCCCAAAATGACGAGTTATATTACTCAAGAGTAACCGACAAAATAAAACAACTGAAATTAACCGTAAATAAATTATATGATCATATAGGCAAGAAGGCTGCTGATAAATGGTACATTTTTGAATTATGTACATTGACTACTTACTTTGCAAAAGCCCGTCCCTACTTCAAGGACATATTAAAGACTACATCATGTCAATTAAAAGTTTCGGGATTCATGCCGTACGTGTGGTTAATATTAATACTATATAATATAAGAACTATAATCAGCAAAATAACTCCATTGCGAAAAATTTATAGATTCATAAAGTATCGCGGAAAAGTTCCGGAAGATAATTAAATTTTTAACGTTTTCGGGAAGGCTGCTTCTTCGTGATATTTTGCCAGAGTGAAATATACTGCTCGTGCAAAAATGCCGGGTAATCAACATCTAACGGCGGTCTCTCCCATTTGTAAACGTCAGATTTTCCCGTCAAAGAACGCTTTATATTCGCGGGGGTGTCGTCATCGATTAAAATTGCTTTGCCTGACTCCCTTTGCGAGTCAATAAATTCGCGAAAATTCGTTAATTTCCCGTTCTGCCACACGTCAAAAGATTCAGGGCGCTCAACTTTTGAACCCGCTGCCATCAACAAAACGCCGCTAGACCCCGACAAATCACAAAATGTAATATCCTTCAGAACTTGGCCGACTAAAATCGAACTTGATAATCTCGCTTGAAATTCTGCGAGTCTGCGCTGATAATGCGAATAATTCTGCACGTCCCATTCAGACAAGGCCGTTAAAATTCTTTGCGCTACAAATGGAATAACTGAAGGATCCGCAAGTGATGTCAATTTTACAGGGAACGGCGAATATAAGCACCTCACGACAAAATTATTTTTTCCGTCAATGCCGGCAGCTTTTAAATCATTTGAGTCAAGTGCAATGATTCGAGATTCTTTATCGAGTTCGCGCAGAGTCTTCCCTTTTTCGGCCATTACTAAATCTCCGTTATTATTCCAGACTCGCAAGGGTGTAATCTCGACTTCCGGCCCCCCGATAAATGAAGCCAGCAGAGCCAGCCATGGATGAGTTACAGCAATACGCAATTTCTCATCAGGATAACTAGCTCCGCAAAAAAGTAAAATTATAATCAGTGCCAAAAACTTACGCGCCAAATTTTTCCCTCAAATCGTGAAGAATCAAATCAGCTACTTTTGCTTCTGCACCTTTTCTCGTTCTGTCTGACTCTACATGTTCAAAACCGCACATCCTGAGTCTTACTTCAAACGTTGGAGCGTGTGAAGGCCCCTTTGTTGAGATAAGCTCATATTTCGGTAAAGGCATAGCGCGCGCTTGCAGCCACATTTGAAGATTTAATTTAGGGTCTGGCCCTGCTCCTTGTTCTTCTGCGTCTCTGAGGAACAATTTTTTTATCACTCTTTCAGCAGAACCGACTCCCCCATCAAGACAAACTGCGCCGATTAAAGCCTCTAAAGCATTCCCGCAAATTGACTGCGGTAGTTCTCCGGTCTTCATCGCGTGCCCGTGCAACAATAAAAATGGGATTCTCAAAGCCTCGGCCTTGCGATAAAGTGAGTCGCTCTTCACGAGTTCTGCGCGCATTCTCGTTAATTCTCCTTCGTTAGCGTCCGGGTACATCTTGAATAATGCACGAGCAATCACAAAGCTCAATATAGAATCGCCGAGAAATTCTAATCTCTCATTGTTATAATGAAACCCGTACTCATGAGCAAATGAAGAATGAGACAAAGCCTCCTCAAGTAAATATCTATCGTCAAAAGTATAGCCAAGCTCATCTTCAAGAAATTTCACATCAGGCTCATAAAGTTTAGGCATCCTGCGCAGAGGCTCTAATTCAATTTCACTCAAGGCCGTATCTCCCAAAAGCTAAGACTCCATTATGACCGCCAAAACCGAAACTATTTACAAGCAATCTATCAACTTTGCGATTGACACCTGCACCAGTTGAAATATTTATATCGCACTCAGGATCTGGAGTCTCATAATTTAAAGTCGGGTGAATATAACCTTCTTCGATTGCCTGAATTGACGCGATGACCTCAAGACCTCCGGCAGCACCTAAGCAATGACCTATCATTGATTTTGTTGATGTAACAGTGATATTTTTTGCGTGTTCGCCGAAAACTTTATTAATCATTCCGGCCTCCATTTTGTCATTTAAGCCCGTCGAAGTTCCATGAGCGTTTATGTAATCAACTTGACTCACGTCCCATCCCGACATTTTCAGAGCTTTATTTGTTGCGTAGGCTGCTCCTTTTGCTTCGGGGTCGGGTGCTGTAATGTGTACTGCGTCGCATGAAGTCCCATAGCCGGTAAATTCTGCATAAATGTGCGCTCCCCGTGCGAGTGCGTGTTCTAATTCTTCAAGCACAACGACTCCGGCACCTTCACCCATTACAAAACCGTCGCGATTCTTATCAAACGGTCTGCTTGCGTGTTCGGGGTCATCGTTCTTAGTTGATAATGCTTTCATTGACGCAAAACCTGCAATGCTTATAGCTCGTAAAGCTGCCTCAGTTCCGCCGGAAATAATTACATCTGCATCATCGCGAATAATTGCATGATAGGCTTCACCCATTGAATGCAAAGAAGTAGCACACGCTGTAACTACACACAAATTCGGGCCTTTTGCGCCTAAAACTATTGCGACATAAGCTGTTGACATGTTGCTAATCATCATCGGGATAAAATAAGGGCTGACTCGTTTCGAGCCTTTTTCTAGCATAGTCCTGAAATTATTAAATGATGTCTCTATACCGCCTTGACCTGTGCCGATATAAACGCCGAGTCTATACGGATCTATAGTTGACAAATCAATTTTTGAGTCTTCTACTGCGAGTTTTGCAGCAGCTACAGCAAATTGTATAGCTCTATCGGATCTCTTTGCTTCTTTGCCGGGCATGTAGACGGAAGGATCAAAATTTTTTATTTCAGCACCGAACGTAATCGGACAATCGCCTAAATCAAATGTTGTAATCGGGCCGATACCGTTTTTCGCGTCTCTGAGTGCCTGCCAGTAATCATTTTTTCCGATTGCAATGGGACTGACAGGGCCTAAACCTGTTACAACTACTCTGCGTTTCTTTTCGCTCAAATAAATCACTCTCCTACAAAATATATAATAAAACGGGGCAAGAAAAAATAATCCTCACCCCGCAGTTAACAGCATGATAAATTAATCTTCTACACCGATTTTTGCAAGTGTGTAGTTCATTGCCTCACCTACTGATGTAAGTTTTTCGGCGTCCTCGTCGGGGATCTCGATATCAAATTCCTCTTCGATTCCCATTATAAGCTCAACTATATCAAGCGAATCAGCTCCCAGATCTTCAACAAAAGTTTTTTCCGGCGTTACCTGATCTGCTTCAACGTCAAGACGGTCTGAAACTATTGCGACCAACTTTGCCATTACTTCTTCTTTCTTCATAAAAATTTCACCTCCTTAAAACTATTCGCCTTATATACATTAAATCATTGTCATTCCCCCGTCAACTGCGAGGACTTGACCTGTTATATATGAGCTGCTTTCATCTGCAAAGAAAAATACAGCCTTTGCTACTTCTTCGGGGCTTCCCATTCTTCCGGCGGGAATTGTCTTGAGTATATCAGCTTTTATCTCAGGCTTCAAAATTTCCGTCATAGCTGTATCAATAAATCCCGGTGCGATCGCATTTGCAGTGATTCCCCGTGATGCATATTCGCGCGCTATTGATTTCGTGAAACCTATTATACCCGCTTTTGACGCAGAATAATTTGACTGTCCTGCATTGCCCGTCAAACCTACGACCGACGAAATATTTATAATCCTGCCGAATTTAGCTTTTGCCATATCACGAATTGCTAATTTTGTGCAGTTGAAGACTGAATTTAGATTCGCGCTTATTACTGCCTGCCAATCTTCCGGATTCATTCGCATTAAAAGATTATCGCGGGTTATTCCGGCATTGTTCACGAGCACACTTACTGACTCATTAAATGCAGCCTTTATCGCCTTGAACATTTCTTCAGCTTGATTATATTCGCTTACATCGGCCTGAAAAATTTCGCATTTACGGCCAAGAGATATTATTTCGTCCCTAACGTTTTTAGCTGAGTCAACGCTCTTACTGCAATTTATAGCTACGTCAAAATTATTTTTCGCGAGTTCAAGTGCTATAGCTCTGCCGATTCCCCTTGATGCTCCTGTTACTAGTGCGAGCAAATTATTTCACCTCTTCTAATGCTGCTCTGATTTTCTCTAGTTTTTCCGGAGTCCCGCCTGATAAAATGTTCGCGCCTTTAATGCACTTCTTTATTAATCCTGCGAGGACTTCTCCCGGGCCAAGCTCAATAAATAAATCAACCGATAATTTATCAGCCATATATAAAACGCTTTCTTCCCATAAAACCGGGCTGAACGTCTGCTTATATAAAAGCTCTCTGATTATATCAGGATTCTTCACAGACTGCGCATTTACATTCGAGATAATATCAAATTTTGCGTCAGACCACGAAATTTTTTCAAATTCGAGTTTCAATTTTTCTGCGGCAGGTTTCATAAATTTACTGTGAAAAGGTGCACTTACACTCAATTTTACGGCACGTTTTGCACCGAAATTTTTTGCCTGCTCAATTGCTTTATCTATATATTCAGTCATTCCGGAAATTACGATTTGTCCGGGGGAATTAAAATTTGCGGGTGAGATTTCGCCGTTGGGAGCGATTGACTCACATAAATTTTTTACGTCATCAGGTTTTGCGCCGAGTAATGCAGCCATTGAGCCGACTCCTTCAGGTACAGCTTCCTGCATAAATGCGCCTCTATCACGCACGAGTCTCACTGAATCAGAAAATTTCAAGACTCCCGCTGCTGTCAACGCTGTATACTCGCCTAAACTATGACCGGCAGCACAAACAGGACTCAAATTTGCGCCTAACTCTTTATTTAACGCACTCAAGGCAGCAAGACTCACAGTCATTATTGCGGGCTGGGCGTTGCGTGTGAGGGTTAATTCATTTTCCGGGCCCTCAAATATTAAACGCGTCAAATGGCATGACAACGAGTCATCAGCTTCATCAAAAATTTCACGTGCTGAATTGAACGAGTCATATAATTCACGTCCCATTCCGACAACCTGCGCACCTTGACCGGGAAAACATAAAGAATATTTCATTGCTTCACCTCGCCTAGATTCGACAAAATTTTTTCTGCGTCAGAGAACATATTTTCTATTATTACTTTTGCGGGCAAAATATTATTTACCATTGCAGCACTTTGACCGGCCATTAACGAACCCCAGTTTATATCGCCGTCAACAACTGCTGCACGCAATTTGCCTGTGCCGAGTGCTTCAATTTCTGACGCGGGGGCATTCTCTGACTCGAGTCTCTCAAATTCTGCCGTTAATTTATTTCGTAAACATCTTACAGGGTGCCCTAAACTTTGACCCGTTACAGCTGTGCTTCTGTCTCTAGCGTCAATAACTGCCTGCTTATAATTCGCGTGTACCGTGCATTCTTCACAACAAATAAAACGAGTCCCGACCTGCACACCTTCAGCACCTAACGCAAAAGCAGCAACAACCCCACGGCCATCCGCGACTCCTCCTGCACAAATAACAGGAATCTTTACAGCCTGCGAAATTTGCGGAGTTAATACCATTGTTGTGAGTTCTCCTATATGACCGCCTGCCTCCATTCCTTCAGCGACAACTGCGTCTGCTCCTTGACGTTCGACTCTTTTTGCCTGAGCTACTGAAGCAATAACGGGAATTACAATCGTTCCAAGCGGCTTTAATCTCTCTAAAACTTTTCCGGGGCTGCCTGCACCTGTTGTAACGACGGGGACTCTTTGCTTTGCTGCAATTTCGAGCGCGTCATCAGCAGTCGGGGACATCAACATAATATTTAAACCGAACGGCTTATTATCGTGAATTAAACTTTTTGCTCTGATAATTTCTTTCTCTAAGATTTCCGGCGGAGTGTTAGCAGCGGCAATTATTCCGAGTCCTCCCCCGTTACTTACTGCGGCGGCGAGATCTGCATTTGCTACCCATGCCATTCCGCCCTGTATAATCGGATATTTCGTGCCTAAAATTTTGCAGACACGATTATTTTCTCTCAGCAGCATTTATTTCACCTCCGAAATATTTATTTCATTGCTTATTAACTCTGCGGCGTTCTCGTTTATGAAATCTCTTGCGGCCTTAATTGCGCTTAATACAGCCGGAGACTTTGACCGCCCATGAGCCTTTATTACTGCGCCTTTTACGCCTAACAACGGTGAACCGCCGTATTTCTCGTAATTAAATTTTGCCCATAATTTTTTAACAACGGGAGCAAGCATTAACATTCCTGTTTTAGCGATAAAAGATTTATTTACTTCTTCGACGAGCAAAGATTTTAGAGTCTGCATGATTCCTTCGCCGAGCTTGAGTGCTATATTTCCCGTGAAACCGTCGCAAACAATTACGTCTGCAATGCCGTTTATTAAATTATTGCCCTCGATGTATCCTTGAAAGTTTAAATTTTCTTTCTGACTGATTAATTCACGCGCGCCCAAAACTGTATCATCGCCCTTAATTTCTTCAGTACCGTTTGATAATAATCTTATGTCAGGATTTGCCACGCCTAAAATTTTATGTGAGTAAATATTTCCCATTAAAGCAAATTGCAGCAAATTTTCAGGTTTACATCTGACAGTAGCTCCTACATCAAGAGTGAAAGAAATTTTTTCGAGTGATGGAATCGGAACACCTAAAGCGGGTCTGTCAATGCCGGGCAAACGTCCGACAACGAGAACTCCGCCGGAAACTATTGCGCCCGTACTTCCTGCACTGACGCAACCTTGTGCATCACCGGACTTTACCATTTCCATAGCGACTCTCATGCTTGAATCTTTCTTTTTCCTGATTGCGTTTGCGGGGTGTTCATCGGGGTCAATAATTTCGCTAGCCTGCTGAATGTGTATTCTTGGATGAGATTCTAAGCAGGATTTAATTTTTTCTGTATCGCCCGTTAAAATTATCTCGATGTCCTGAAACTCTTTGCAGGCTTTCACGGCTCCTGCGCAAATTTCTGCGGGTGCGTTGTCTCCTCCCATTGCGTCAACTGCGATTGTAATATTACTCAATTTTTCACCTTCTTTCATGATTTATTGCTTAATCTCTATGATGAATCGGCCTACAAAAATTTCTTTATCGCCGACTTTTGTGCGTACGCTGACAATTTTTTTGCCCTCGTGATTGACTCCGACTTTTGCGCGTGCGACGAGAATATCTCCGACTTTTGCATGTCCCTTGTACTCGCCTCTCATTGAGTCGATTATAACGCCTGCTGTCTGAATAACTGCAAGAGCTATCGAGCTTGCTTGCGAATAAATATAATTGTCGCTGATAATATCCGTGAATTTTACGGCCATTTCCTGTGCTGTCTTGAGGACGGATAAAGCCCATTTGTTAGGTTCAAGCTCTAAGAGTTCGCCGATGACTTCGCCGGGGTTGAGGGACTGCAATTTATTTATTGCTGATTCTGCCATTGATTTAATGCGTTCACGAAGTTCAGGCACTCCCATTAATGCACGGTCAAGCCGGACAGTACTTACGCTGACATTTAGACTCTCTGCGAGTTCGCTGTCTGTTGCCATTGGGTTAGCTTCGATTAATTTCGCGAGCTTTTCCTGTCTTGATTTGCGTTCGTGTTTATAATTTAGCACCTAGTAATAATACCTCGTTATAAAATAAATTTTGCAAAGTATATTTGCTGTTAGAGAATTAGTCAATGCTGTGATAAAAATTTTTACCTGCAAATTAAGCTCCCCTAAAACTCGTTTTTTCTCGCCCGTAATTATAAATGCATGTTTCCGAAAGACTTTAATAATTCTGACTCAATGCTATTAATTTTATTGCGCGAAAATATTTTAGTTATGCCATGTACGACTCGTTTTTATG
>JAFSXS010000091.1 GCA_017443945.1 Synergistaceae bacterium | reverse complement strand
CCACCCGGTTTATACTCTGGAGTCGCGTTTATAAAAAAGTTTTACGCCGTAATAGGCATAGCATATACAAAATTTTTGCGCATAACTGGCCTCCCAGCCTGAAATATTAAATCCATCTCGCCAAAATATACAGGCCATGTCTCACACTCAAGTAAACGAGTCTTTATCGGCATATCAAGTCTAAACCGGTTATCTATCACACGTTCAATCAAAAAATTATCGCGGACTCGTTCCTGCATGTTCAAAATATCCCGGTAGCCCTGACATAATTTATTCTCGTCATAGCAGGCAAATAATAGATTCATTTTCACAAGAGTTGCATCAATCCGTCTTTCTTCGCGGTCTTCACACTCAATTAATTTTGCTACAATGCACGGAAAATTTGACTCCATGTCTGACTCATTGTAATTCTTTAATCCGGTGTTAGAGCGCGTGTTGAAATTCAGACCTTCAGGCATTGGCAGATATTGAGCAAAGACTCTCACTTCCTGCAATTCACCCGACTTGTTTAAAAGTGTGTAGCCTCGAAATAAATTCTCAAGTTTCATGATTACTGCGTCTAATAAATTCAGCTCGTTCATTAATTCCCGTTCACCTCGATATTATTAATAATTGAGTTCGCAAGAGTGATAATTTTTTGCGCAAGATTATCAAATTCACTGATTCGGGCTTCGAGTTCATTCAATAAATTTTTTATGCGCTGTGCATGCAATTTTTCTTGATTCGTGTTCAGCATGATATAAAAAATGGGAGGACGAATCCCCCCGAAAAAAAATTAAATTACTCGCCTGAACTTGCAGAAGCTGCTCCGTAGACCTCGTCTAACATTGCATTAACTTCCGCGTCAGTTGCAAATGTCTTGCCCGAATCGATTGGGTTTCCGGCTGAGTCAAAAACTGCGATATTTCCTGCTACAGCGTCAGAGTCTTTATCAGCCTTGTTCGTGATTAAAGAGTTCAGCGCAATAAATTTGTACGTGAGAGTCTCGGCCTTCGTAACGTTGTCGATACCTTTAATTGCGAGCACTAAAACGGGCTGTCCGTCAAGATTAGGATCTGTAGCGCCGGCATAATTCGTAGCATTGAACGCAAAAGAGTCGACTAAAGTTGTGTGTGCCTGGTCGACAAACTGTTCTGTCGGGAGAGCTGCAATTTTCGCGTCGACATAAGTTTTTGCGCGCTGGTGTGCGATTTTCGCCTGACCCATTAATAAAGGCTCGTTTACATCATAAGTGGGCATAAAAATTACCTCCATAAAAATTATCTATTTGCTAACTCTGGGACATGTCCAGAGAATTAGCCGTAAATCTCGTTTAGAATCTCGTTCATCGCGTCTATTTGTGATTGAGTCAAATTATTAATTGCGTCGTCGTGCGAATCTGATTCATCATAGACATCACTCAACATTGAATTTATCTTGTCCGTGAAATCGTCATTTAATGAGCCTATCTCGTCATTCTGCGTGTCTAAATCATTATAGACATCACTTAACATTGAGTTAATCTGCTCGATTTTTTTGCCGCCAGTCAGCTCCCACAAAGTTTTTATTTTCTCGGAGTAAAACTCGCGTGTATGTCTCAATGCGTCTGCTAGCATGATTATTGCCTTTGCAAGTGTGTCAATCTGAATCTGCAATTTCGAGTCTGACTCTTTGCGGGTCTCTTGCTCATTTGCAAAATTCTGCTTGTGATTGTCATTTATTGCTTTGATTGCTTGAGACTGACTCAATGACGCCTTTGCAAGTGTGTCAATCTGAATCTGCAATTTCGAGTCTGACTCTTTGCGGGTCTCTTGCTCATTTGCAAAATTCTGCTTGTGATTGTCATTTATTG
>JAFSXS010000090.1 GCA_017443945.1 Synergistaceae bacterium | reverse complement strand
GTTCTTAATTTTTGATTTTCTAGCTCCCTTTTAGAGATTGGAGAATAAAAATGTTCATAATAAGAACTGCGATTAACTTTTAGAACCCTGCATAACGTCTTAATTTTATTTCATGCCGGAGTTTATAAACGTTGCTTGAGTGTGGCGTGAATATGGCAAGGGCTTTTTTAATATTGTATTCTCCTCCTCAAGTGCAGCGTTACGTTTTTGAAGTTCTCTTATTTGCTTGGCACTAATAATTGTTTCATCGTCAAACTTAACTTCAGAAAAAAGCTTAATCCATCTGGAAGCACTTAAGGAAACCCCATATTCTCGGACTAATTGAGACTGCGATTTGCCGTTTTCGTACATACTAACGAGACTCTTTTTGAAGTCATCATTATATTTTACTGAACGAGTTCCCATATTTTATGTTCCTTCCTAAATTTCTTATTTTGCTGTCTATTTTATTAGGATAACACCATTTACATCGAATCAGAAGCAAAATAATACGTTATTTCAGATAGAGCAGATACACAGAGTCGTCCGGTGAAAGATAATCGCAAGCCCCCCCTTACTTTGAATGGCTTATGATAGATGCTTCCTACGTTAATGTACATTATGACGCAACTGTAGCTGTAGGAGGTAAACAAGATATGGGGCGTACAAAAGGGGGCTCCACACAAAAATAAATATTCATTTGGAATGCCAGTAAGAATTATTATAACAAGCAGAACAATAGCAGATAGCACACAAGTTCCCCAACTCATTCAAGGAATAAATGCAAAAAGTTTACTTGCTGATCGCGGATATGATACAAATAATGTATTGGAAGCAGTCAAAGAAGCTGGAATGGAAGTAGTAATTCCGCCGAAGAGAAACCGCCATGAGCAACGATATTATGAATTTCGTCACATAGTAGAAAATACATTTTTTAGAGTTGAAACGTTGGCGTGGAATAGCGACGCGATATGCAAAAAATACGTCAACATGTTTAGCATCGGTACAAATTTGCTGTATGGTAATGTGGCTTAAGATACTTTAACGACACCCTTTAGAAAATTTCAGAGGACCGGCCTTCACTGGTTTTGACACCAGTAGAACAATGTTAAGAATTTCAGCAATGAATCTTATGCAGCACTTAATCACTAAGCCGGAAATTATTTATCTCGACAGCGTTTCAAAGAATAACAACGCAGCCGGAAAATTTTAAATCGCCCTTCAAGGGTAATATTGACGCAGAAATAATCAACAAAAATTTAACTGTTCTCACTGACACAAGAAAACGGAATTACTATTTTATTGCTATTCCTGCGAATGTGAAAAAACGGCGGTCGGTGTGCGTGGAGTCTTGTTCGGGACTTAGGCAGCTCATATTTCAATTAGGCGCGAATTAGTAGAACACAATAAACACTTTCGGAAAGTAAATTTTTATGCATGACATTGTAAATTGGGAGTGTCAGTTTTTTTGTGTAAATGGAATCCAAAATTCAGTATTTGCAAGGTTTCAATTTTCTAATTACACAAAATTTTGGACAAACCTAACAAATTCGCTAATGACGTTCAAATCCGCCTGTACATATAATAGCAAATGCACTTGAATAGCTATTTATTATTTATCAGCAATGAAATTTTTTCTCTTGTAAAATATAACTCCTAAAATCGTCCACATAATTAATAATACATACGAAGGCATTTCAAGCGAACAATCAAATCCAACAGGCACAAGCAGCAATAACGCAAATATCACAGAAAAAATAAATCCCGCACCTCCAAATATAATCATGTCGATTCTTTTTTTCTCTTCAGACCTGGCAAAATGAATCGCCGCTAATGAAGTATAAGCCATGCTCACAGCTCCTCCAATTGATGACATGTCAACCGTCCAACCCAGCGCATTACGTCCCGCAAAAGGCGCAAGAATCGATACTGCCATACAAAATATTACTGCGTTCAACGGGATATTATTACGATTCAATTTCCCAAACCACGACGGAAGCATTTTTTCTCGCGACATTGAGTAAAGCAGCCGGCTCGTTGCTGTATAAAACGCTGTTATCCCCGTCAACATTGCCATAAAAGCCGCAAGACTCATGAAAAATATTCCCGTACGTCCCAAAACTTTATGTGCTGCTGAGAATGTCGCAATACCTTCTATCCCGTTTAAATTAGGAAGCGCGTTTACATATTCTACCCAGCCGGAAAATTTTTCACTAAAGCCTGAAGCAGCTATAACATTAAGAACAATATACACAAAGCAGCCGCACAAAATAGCAATGTCCATAATAGATTTTGTATAATTACGCGAAAATCTCGACTCCTCTGACAATAACGGCACTATGTCAAAGCCGACAAACGCCCACGGAGCAACAACTAAGACAGAAATAATTTGTGTCAAATAATTCCTGCTGTCATCAGGATAAAACATCGGCAGCAAATCACTTTTATTCGTGTTGGGACTGGTAATTAATCCTGCAAGAGTAACAAGAACTCCCGCAAGCAGCAAAATTACAAATATTGATTGAAGTCTCCCAGAGTAATAAACTTTTAGAGAGCTTATATACGCAAATAATATCAAAGCAACGCAAGCAAGCAGAATTTCACCAAAATAAATATCATAACCCGCTAACTTGTAATAAAATCCGAATTTCAGCAAATCTCCGCACAACGCCCTGAAAATTAAGCACAACGCAGTCGCATTCATCGGAATTATAGAAATATAGCAAAGCCCAAGAAACCACGCGCAAATAAATCCGTGTCTTGAACCAAATGCCTTATCCGCGTAAAAAAATTGCCCTCCCGTAACTGGAAATTTGTGAATCATATAAGCATAACTGTATGAGATTATCAACATTATAAACGCTGCTAGTTCCATAGCTATTAACGTCCCTAGAGTCCCAGCCCTCTTTAGAAAAACTGTCCCGGGCATAACAAAAGATCCCCATCCGATTACGCCTCCAAATGCAAGCGACCAAGTGTTGAAAGCCGTTAATCTGCGCCGAAGACGTAAATGTGTGCTCATTTTTTCTTGCTCCTAGTGTAAAAAGTTATCCCCAAAGCAATCCAGACAAGTAATAATCCGTAAGACTCTTTGCCGATTGAAACATTTAATCCCGGAATCGGAACAAGCAGCAATAAAGCAAAGCACCACGAGAAAATAAATCCTAGCAGCCCAAAAATTATTATATCGAGTCTACGTTCGTGAAAAGCGTATTTACACGCCGATATTGACGTATAAGCAAACCCGATAGCACCTCCGATTGAAGCCATATCAAATATCCATCCCAAAATCGCACGCCCTAAAAGTGAAGCAATACCCGCCGTTGTCATGCAGAAAATAGCAGCGTTTGTCGGGACATTATTTCTGTTAAGACGGCCAAACCATTCCGGAATCATTTTATCGCGCGCCATTGAGTAAAGTAATCTGCTTGTTGCAATATAGAAACCTATTATACCCGTCAGCATTGCCGCAAACACTGACGCAACTATAAAAAATAATCCCGTTCTGCCCATTATCATAGAAGCTGCATTTAACGTCGGGAAAGCTGTAACGCCGTTGAGATTGCTTATATCGTTAATGTATTCGGGCCAAGAATTATAAGCCGCCGGAAAAATCGAACACGCTAAAAATGTCAGCGCAATGTACACAAATCCTCCGCAAATAATACTTGTGTCCATTACAATTTTTGTGCTGTCGGGCGAAAAATTTGACTCTTCCGTCATCTGCGGCACTGTGTCAAACCCTATAAACGACATCGGAGCAGTTACAGCAACAGCTATAATTTGTGATATTATGCTCTTGTCAAATTTTGCGTCTATCGGGTGAAACATAGGCTGAATATTTGAAGCGTTGACTCTGGGACTGAAAATTGTTCCGCCGATAACAAATAATATTCCTCCTAATAGAATCATAACTAAAAATGTTTGCAGCCTGCCCGTAAAATTTACACCGAACGAGTCAATTACTCCGAATATTATCAACGCACTTATAACAACAAGCATTTCACCGAAATAAATATCATAGCCCGCAATAGAATAATGAAACCCGAATTGAAATAAATCACCGAATACAGCACGCATAATTAAATTCAAAGCTGTAGCATTTAACGGAATTACAGACAGATACGACAAACTCAGAAACCACGCGCAAATAAATCCGTGTCTCGCGCCGAACGCCATTTTTGCATAAATAAATTCTCCGCCCGTCATTGGAAATTTGTGAATCATGTAGCTGTAGTTGTACGAGATTACAAGCATTGTGAACGTCGCAAGCTCCATAGCTATTAATGTTCCGATAGGGCCTGCGTTCTTGAGAAATATTGTACCGGGCATAACATACGCGCTCCAGCCTATTACACAGCCGAATGCAAGCGACCATACGTTAATGGGTGTTAATTTTCTGTCAAGATGTCTCTCTGCGTCAAAATTAAAAAATAGCATTGTCGAGTCTGTCCTTTATTATTTATGTTAAATGCTGATTGAATTATATCACGCTGAAAATTTTTATAATGCTATACTATTCAACAGAGCAAATTAAATAAGGAGTCCTTCATGACATGATTGCTTTAGGAGAAATTAATTACACGTTCATAGAAATTACTGTGCTGCCGTTCTTGGCTGTGCTGACTGCTTTTCTTGCTGGCAGACTCTCGACAACTTACGAGATTAACCGGCGGTTTATGCTGCTTGTGCTGACAACTTTTATATCGGCAGTGTTTGAGACCTCGCTTGAACTTTTTCCCGCACTTGACGCAAATATTTCGGCACACAAAATTTTTTATTCACTGGTAAATATAAATGCTTACTGCTTAATGTGTTATATCGCTGCTTATACACGTTCAATTAATAAAACGCTGATTCACACAAATTTTTTCATGTTATGTGCAAGTGTCTTGATGTTGTTCCTGCTGAGTACTGATGAAAAACTTTATACACTGTTTTGTCCGGGATTTGCTGTATTCTTTGCGCTTGAAGGATTTATTTTGCAGCTCGTCTATCAGAAATATTACGGCAACGGTCAATTTCTCGTTATGAATCTTTTATTTTTGCTGCTGATTGACGCGTTTGTGATTCAATATTTATTCAATCAAGATTTCCCGCTGGTGTATTCAATTGCGGCAATAATGCTGTTCTTTACGTTTTTCTACCTTGAAGCACCGACCTACAAGCAATTAATCATAGCAAAGCAAGAAACCGAAGACGCACGAATCAGAACCGAGAAATCAATCAAGAAAGCTACAATCGCGAACAAGGCCAAGAGCAATTTTTTAGCAAGCACATCACACGAAATCAGAACGCCCATGAACGCAATTTTAGGAATCAATGAGATGATTCTAAATGAGGCAACGGACGAGGAGACTCGAAATGCAGCACTTGACGTAAAGAAATCCGGCGAATATTTATTAAATCTCGTGAATAACATTTTAGATATTTCCAAGATTGAGGCCGGCAAAATGGAACTTTTCGAGAATGATTACCACCTTTGGGACATGCTGAAGGAGTGCGAAATTTACGTTACTGAGCGAATCAAGTACAAGCCCGCATTAAAATTTGTGTTGAACGCTGATAAAGATTTAAGCGAGCATTTATACGGGGATTCATTGAGGCTCAAGCAGGCACTAATTAATTTACTCGACAACGCAGCAAAATATACGGAAAAGGGTCAAATCACTCTAACAGTGTCGGGCGAAAGAGTTACGAACAATATAAAATTAGTCTTCACGATTCAAGATACAGGAATCGGCATGAGAGAAGAAGAGAGTCAGAAAATTTTTGACCCCTTTGAGCGCGCAAATATCTTAGAGACTCGACACATTCCGGGTGCGGGCTTAGGCTTGAATCTCGTGCGTAACATTGTAGAAATTATGAGCGGCTTTATCGAGATAAAAAGCGTTTACGGCGAGGGAACTACTTTTATTATGACGATCCCGCAGAAAATTTCATCCGGAGACGAGTTCACAATCAGAAAATATGAAGAATTCTTAAACGCTAACAAACAACAGCAGGAAGAAGAAGACTCAGCCCCCGACACTTGGCCGGACGCAAATATTTTAGTTGTCGATGATACGCCCGTTAATTTAGTAGTCGCTAAAGGAATGCTTAAAGACTCGCAGGCACATATTGACACATCAGAGAGCGGAGAAAATGCAATTGACATGATGAAAGAAAAGCATTATGACATTGTATTTCTTGATCACAAAATGCCCGGCATGGACGGAATCGAGACACTTAAGCACGCAAAGAAATACGCCAACGGTACGAAATTTATCGCACTAACCGCAAATTCAAGCGCAAACGCAAGAGCAGAATATATTTCATACGGATTTGATGACTACCTGCCGAAACCTTTTAAGAGTCTCGAAATGATGAGAATACTTAAATCATGCCTAAATAAGAAAGCTCAATCATGATAAACTACACATATTTAACGGGAGGGAATATTTATAATGGCAGACGTAAAAATTATAGGCGGCGGCCTTGCAGGGTGTGAGGCAGCGTGGCAGTTGACAAAAAGGGGTTATACTGTCGAACTTTACGAGATGAGGCCGGAAAAATTAACTCCAGCACACAAAACCGGATTTCTTGCCGAACTCGTTTGCAGCAACTCTCTAGGATCCGAGAATAGAGAATACAGACTCACTGGTCAAGGCATTCTGAAAGAGGAACTTGCATTACTTGACTCTCTGATTCTTTCGTGCGCTCAGGCAACAAGAGTCCCGGCCGGCGGAGCTTTAGCAGTTGACCGTGATAAATTTGCAGCTTTGGTAACAGAAAAAATTACATCGAATGACAAAATCACAATAATTCGTAAAGAGTGCGAGAAACTTCCGAGGGGACTCACAATAATTGCTTCAGGGCCTTTAACCAGCGGAAAATTAGCAGCAAATCTCAAAGTCTTAGCAGATCAGCAAATTTCATTCTATGACGCAATAGCACCCGTTGTAACAAAAGATTCAATCGACATGAAAAAGGCTTTTGTCGCTGGGCGTTACGGTCATGATACGGATTATATTAATTGCCCGTTCGACAAGAAGACGTACACAAAATTTTATAATGCGCTAGTTAAAGCAAAGAGGAATTTACCTCACGATTTCGAGAAGGGAAAATATTTTCGCGGATGTATGCCCATTGAAGCAATTGCAGAGAGCGGCTTTAACTCCATGAGATTCGGCCCGCTAAAACCTGTAGGAATCGTGAATCCACAAACAGGCAATGAAGATTTCTTTGCAATAGTTCAGTTACGACAGGACAATTTTGACGGAACATTATATAACCTAGTAGGCTTCCAGACCGGTTTAAAATGGGGTGAACAAAAACGCGTTTTCTCGATGATTCCGGGACTTGAGCACGCTGAATTTGTTAGACTCGGTGTAATGCACAGAAATACATCTGTTAATGCTCCGGCCGTACTTGATGAATATTTGCGACTCAAAAAATGGAACAAAATTTTTATCGCAGGACAATTAACAGGAGTCGAAGGCTATCTTGAAAGTACAGCAATGGGACTCATAGCAGGACTTAACGCAGCTTATACACTCGCGGGGAAAGAGCTTTTAACTTGGCCGAGAGATACTGCAATAGGTTCATTATTACATTATTTGCAGACGACGAAGCCCAAAAATTTCCAGCCGATGAACGTAAATTTTGGAATCTTCACGCCGCCTGAAGGAGTTAAAGACAGAGACGAGAAAGCTAAAATTTTACGTGATAAATCAGTAGCAGCAATGACAAAATTTGTAGAAAATATATGATTTACGTAATAGGCATAGGGCCGGGCGGACATGACTCAATTACTCCGCGTGCATTAAAGGCGTTAAAGTCGTGCGAAATTATCGCGGGCTACACAAAATATATTGACTTAGTGCGCGATATTCTGCCCGGAAAATGCTTTATTGCTTACTCGATGAGACAAGAAATTTTACGTTGTCAAGAAGTATTAAATCTTTCACGCGGGAAAAATATAAATATTGCGTTAATCTCAAGCGGGGACTCTGGCGTTTACGGTATGGCGGGCTTAATGCTTGAGACTGCACGAGACAGCGGCCAAGAAGTTATTATTATTCCCGGGATGACTGCGGCTAATTCTGCTGCGGCTGTTTTGGGTGCTCCGTTAATGAATGATTATGTAAATATAAGTCTCAGCGATTTAATGACTCCTTGGAAAATTATCGAGAAAAGGTTAATAGCTGCCTGCACGGGAGATTTTGTAATTTGCTTATACAATCCAGCTAGCAATAACAGACCCGAAAATTTTAGACGAGCCTGCAAAATCTTACTTGATTATAAATCACCTTCAACGCCCGCTGGTTTTGTGATGAACTCTGACAGAGAAAATGAATATCACGAAATTATGACTCTCTCACAAATTCAAGACTGCAAATTAATAAATATGTCCTGCACCGTAATAATAGGCAATTCACAAAGCTACATACTTGACGGAAAAATTATCACTCCTAGGGGCTATAAAATTTTTCAAACATGCTAGAATCACTAATAATTTCACGTACGAAAGGAGCAAAAATTTCTATGGCATTAAATTTTATGGATCTATTAGGCTCAATGATTCAGGGCGGAGGGATGACTCCTTCATCAAATCAAAGGGTTTCACGCGCGGGCGGAGGGATTCAAGATATATTAAGCTCTCTCATGGGCGCAGGTCAGGCAGTTAAAGACAGAGTCGGCGGCGATAATCTTGCAGCTACAGGAATAGGAGCATTACTCGGCGCACTTGGCGGAGGTTCGCGAAGCACTACATTAAATTCACTCGGCGGCGGTCTAATGGGCTTGCTTGGAATGATGGCTTATAAGGCTTTCACTAACAGAGGCAGCAACGCAAGTACACCAGCTCCCGCAAATGTCCCCGCATACACACAGCCGACACCTCAGCAGCAGGCAACTGACGCAGAAATTATTTTACTCGCAATGATCGACGCTGCAAAATCTGACGGACAAGTTGACTCTAACGAACTCAATCAAATTATGAAAAAATTACAAGAGTCAGGAGTCGGCCAAGAAGGAGTCAATTACGTAATCAGCAAACTTAATGCGCCTATGGAGACAGCAAAAATTTTATCAGCCACACGAAACAGGCCGGATTTAGCAGCACAAGTCTATGCAGCGTCATTAATGGCCATTGAAGTAGACACCGACGCAGAAAGAAATTATCTCGACAAACTCGCTAAAGGAATGGGACTTACTGCCGACGTTATCAGAAATATTGAAGACATGACCGGCACAAGCAATACAAGTTACATTTGCTGATTTTCTTTGCGCTTGTTTATGAGATTTTCGACTAAGCGATTAAATAACTCATAACCTTTTTCCGTAGGGGGAAGCTCGATTCTTGTGCCTTCTCCCTCATATACTAACATTCCATTTGATTCGCTCGAATTTGGATAATAAACACTTGCGCGCCCCTGCCGATTTGTTACGGTTTTATCTGCTACGATGTCATCAGGAGAAATTTTTAACAGGTTTGCAAGCTCTATTATTCGCGTTCCTGTTGGTGCTGTCTCGCCTGCCTCCCAGCGTCTTAATGTTGCAATTGAGACCCCTAATTTATCAGCTAATTGAATTTGCGTGAGACCTGCTGTTTTGCGTGCAAGTCTAATATTTGCGCTTAATGACATTTTATGATTTCCCCCTGCATAAAAGATTGATTTATTTCACGAATTATAGCCGATAAAATATTTTTTCCGCAAGAGTCGCATTAATTGTAAACTAGTTATATAATTTCTGCGTTGACGATTTTAAATCAGGAGGTAATAAATTAATTGCGTGAAAAAGTTTTACAAGTTTTAGAATCAAACAGGGGAAAATTTATATCAGGTGAAAATTTAGCAGGTTCTCTCAATGTCTCAAGGGCTGCAATATGGAAAGCTATAGACTCACTCCGTAAAGACGGCCATAAAATTAAAGCTGTCCCGAATAAAGGCTATTCACTCGAAAATTTTAGTGATGTATTGACTGACAAAGGCATTAAATCATATTTGCGTGATGACTCAAGAGTCAAAAATGTTATCTGCTTTGACAAAATCGACTCCACTAATAATTACGCGAAAAAAATATCTTTGGACGGTGCCGAAAACGGGACTCTAATTGCTGCAAACTCACAAACAGCAGGCCGGGGGAGATTCGGACATTCTTTTGACTCGCCGGCGGGTACAGGCTTATATATGAGTCTGATTCTGCGTCCGAAAATTGAGTCCTCAAGATTTCAATTTATAACTATTGCTGCTGCTGTAGCTGTGTGCTTGACTATTGAAGATCTTTGCGGATTTAAGCCTGTCATAAAATGGGTAAATGATATTTACTTGAACGGTAAAAAAATTTGCGGGATTCTAACTGAGGCCGTAACAGGCTTTGAAAGCGGAGAAATTGAAAGCGTCATAACAGGAATCGGCATAAATATAACGACTGAAAAATTTTCCGGCAATTACAACGCAGGAGCACTTTTCAGCGATAATAATATGACTTGCACAAGAAATTCAATTTGCGCAAAAATAGCAGATTACATTATGGATTTCGCCGAAAATTTAAGCTCGCCGGAATTAATAAATTTATATCGTGAACGCTCAATTTTGACAGGAAAAAATATCACCTACATGAAAGACTCGCAAAAAATGTTCGCACTCGTTCAGGGAATCGACGATAACGGCGGATTAATTATCATAAATGAGTCAGGCGGTAAAGAAATTTTGCGCTCCGGTGAAGTATTTACAGTGAGGGAGAATCTATCATGAAGACAAAATATATTATTTTATGCGCGTTATTTGCGGCGTTAATTGCTGTAGGGACTTATATACGAATCCCGACTCCTTTAGTGCCTCTTACTTTACAGACTTTATTTGTAGTCTTGGCCGGTTTGATTCTGGGAAAATTTTACGGTGCTGTATCAGTATGCGTTTATATCGGTGCAGGACTCGCGGGCTTGCCGTTCTTTACGATTACTCCGACATTTGGTTATATTCTGGGCTTTATCGGGGGCGCGTGGATTTCGGGTTATGCTGCAGAAAAATTTAATCCCTGCTTATTAACGTGGATTGCGGGAGCTTTGGCGGGAATAGCTTTTATTTATGCAGTAGGGATTCCATATTATTATTTTGTGAGCAAATATTATATAGGCAATGAACTAGGCGCAAAGAGTCTATTAATTTATTTCGTGTTGATGCCTTTGCCCGGCGATATTGTGAAGAGTGTTGCTGCCGGGCTTGTTGTGCAGAGACTTAAAATATTTTTCCCGAATAAATTTACTTGGAAGCGGTAAATTATATTTCGAGCTTGTTTATAAATTCTTGGCCGAGCTGCTGTAGTTCGGCTTTAATTTTCTTATGAGTGCTGCTAAATAAAAATCTCGGCGTTGTCAACACTACCGGAAGACCTATTTTAGGAGCAGACCCGAATACAGACGCGTTATTTCTGACTCGAGTAAATATGTAATGTTTCTTTCTTAATTCGTCCTCAAATGCTGCCATAGTCTTTAACAGCGTATCACCCTTTGAATATTCGACCATTATGGGAACGACTCCAAGCTCCGAAATAAAAACCGGCTGATATGGCTTTTCCTTGCAAATTTTTCTATATTCGTCGTATTCAGTTAAAAATTTTTCGAGTCCAACCTGTAAATTTTCCGTTCCCAAAGTCGACAAATAATCAAGTTTAGCAGGTACTATATAATAATCACTCGCAACAATGGCATTTTTCACGAGAGTATAAAAATTTGGCGGACAATCAATCATAACTAAATCATAATTATTTCTTAGTTCATATAATCCATTGCGTAAATAACTGTACACTCTTAATGCGTTTCTTGCGAGTCCTTGAATATTCGGCGCAACTGTTGCAATAGCTGCTAATTCCATATCGGTCTCTATTAAATCTAAATGCGAGCTGATAATATCTAGTGTCTTATCGTCTGCACGCGCGGAAATTATTACTTCTGATAAGGGCATTATCTCATTTGCGTTATCTTTCGTTACGGGGTCAAAGCAATTCTTCAGAGTCATTTTGCCGGAGTAACGTTCTGCCCAGTCCGACGGCGCAATAAAATTAAATGTCAAATTTGACTGCGGATCTAAATCAATCATCAAGACTCTTTTCCCAACTGATGCAGCATAAGCACCTAAATTCGCCGTTAATGTAGTCTTGCCGACTCCGCCCTTATAGTTAATAACTGATACAACTTTCATGATAAATAATTTGCCTCCTGCATAAAAAATTTGCCCCTGAACGAGTCAAGGGCTTTATCTCTCACATGTAAGCATTAACAGAGCCGTTTTCGTCAAATTTTAGTGCCAGCTTGACGGATTCTTTTATTTGCGATGAAATAATAACCGGCGATAAATTCCCCTCGTCAGTCAAAATATAAAATGTTATTGCGTCATGATCAACGCTTTCAAATTCTGACTTGAGCGAATCTATATTTATTTCAGCGCAGGAAATATCACTAACAGCACTTAACATCGACAGCCACATATTTTTTTGCGAGTCATTGAGCATGTCAATAATTTTTTGCTTGGTGTCGGGTTCTGGTTCTGGTTCGGGTTGAGACTCGTCAATAATAACGCCTTCACGCTTTAATAATTCTATTGCAGCAGCTTTATAACACTGTGCACCTTTAGAGCGCGGAGAGTACGCAAAAATTGATAATCCCATTCTTGACGCTTCTATGAGACTCACGTTTTGATTTATGCAGGTCTCAAAAAGTTTATCGCTGAAATTTTTCTTGACTCTATCGTAAATTTTTCTAGCAACAGAAAGACGCGCATTATAATTTGTCATGAGAATCCCGGCAATATTCAAATCAGGATTCAATCTGTCGCGGAAAATCTGAATCGACGAGTTAAGCAGGTTCAAGCCCAGATAACTATAATAACCGCCGTCCATCGGGACAATAATACTGTTGCAGGCCGCTAATACATTTCTCGTGAAGACTCCTAATTGAGGAGGACTATCAAGCAAAATGTAATCATATCTGTCTGATTCTAATTGAGTCAGTGAATCGCGCAAAACTGTATCATTATTTATCGCGCCTTCATGATTCAATTCTGCCATGACGAGATTTAACGAGCTGGGAATTATATCAATATTTTCTTTGCGAATTACAACCTCGTCCCACGTCATAGAACCTGACAATAAATCAAAAACTTGAGGCTCGCTCGCAAGTGGCATTACACCAAATCCCGCGCTTAAATTGCTTTGAGGGTCCATATCGATTACTGCAATTTTTTTACCGAGTGAGGCAAGAGCAGCAGCAATATTTTGACATGCCGTAGTTTTTCCGACTCCGCCTTTGAGGTTGCAGAATCCTAAAATTTTCACTTGGACGCAGCCCCCTGACGCTTTAAGAACGCTTCTATTTCGGGATTCGGATGTGTTGCGAGACTCTGTCTGTACAAATCGAGAGCTTCTTTTACTTTTCCGGCCTTATATAGTGCGTTGGCTTGTGCGATTTGTTTATTTGCTGCGTTTACTGCGTCTCGTTCTCTGATTGTGCGCTCGAATCTTGTGAGCCAGTCTTTTAGCTGCGGATTTGCTGAAATTGTCTGTGCCCTTCTGTAAAGTGCTAAGGCCTCATCAAATTTTCCCTGCGCGTATAATTCGTCAGCTTGATTCGTGATTCTTTGAGCGTCGATTCTTGTTCCGATTCCGAAATCTTCAGGCCCTCTCAAGACTGTATCAGCTGGTAATCTCACATTTCGTAATTGATTCGCGCGTTGTCTTGCTTGATCGTTGGGCCAAACGTTTAGACTCTCTCTAAAGCGTTTCAATGCCTCCTGATTCTGATTCTTGCGTAATAACTCATTTCCTTCGCGGTAAAGTGCCTGTGCTTGACGTTCCCGCCGTGAAATAACATTTTGCAATTCTTCAATATGAGCTTTCAAAGTTGCGTCGGGGTTGCTCAAAACGCTTGCTCCATAACGCTGCAAAGCCTCCGTTAAATTTCCTTCGCGCTCTAAAGTATTGCCCTCACCTGCGTATTTGTCTGCGTTTGCAATGAGTGTTAATCGATTCTTTATGCGCTCGATTCGTTCGCTTACTGCATCATTTGAAACTATTGCTATACCCTTTGTGTAATAGTCAATTGCTTCCTCGAACATGTTTTCGCTGTCATAAGCCCGTCCCGTGTCAATAAGCCAGTTAGACTGCTGAACGAGTAATCTGTAATCATTTACTTTGCGTTCGGCCTCTGAAATTTTTTCTGCGTCAGTATCGAGCGGCCATATCACAGCAGCTGCACGCAAATTTTTCAATGCATCGTCAAATTTTTTGTTTTTGTCGAGTGTTACAGCGTCAGAACGCAATTTTTCGGCCTTAGTGAACCTTGCAAAATTAGTGTTCATTGCGCGCAGACCTTCGGAAATTTCTTTATCTCTGGGGGCGAGTCCTGCTGCACGTGTTGCGAGTTTGACACCTTCTGCGTATTTCTTTGCTTCCCATGACTCTTGAGCTTTCTGCCATAAATTCCAAGCCTCGCGCTCTCTCGATGAGTCCTCATATCTTGACATGGGGATATTAATTTTTACCTTCGTTGAACCTTGACCGAGTCTTATTCCCGACGAGTTAAAAGCTGTTACAGTTAATTCACTCTCGCCGACACTGCCTCGCCGTATAAAAATTTCGTCATTGTCTTGACTCATTAATGCCGTTGCTGCGTCAGAGACCCATTTAAACGTGTGTTCGCCTTTAAAATCGGGTGCAAGTTCCGCGCGAATCTTTATAGGAGTGTTAGCTAATAAATCACTTGGTTCAAGCACAAAATTTGAATGTTTCTCAGCGTCCCACAAAGTTAAAGGCTTATCGACCACGACAGAAGCATTAATTACAAATTCGCCGGGGTTGATAACTTTTTCTGAAGTCTCGACAATATCGCCCTGACTGTTTATGAAATTTGCTGTAACCTTCACCGGCTTTGTGTCGAGAGGCGTAAAAGCAAATTCGCGGCCTCCTGCTCTGAGTGAGATTCTCGCGGGAGTCTTTCCCGTTGTAGGAGCTACTGACCATTCAACAGAACCGCCAGAAGGTATTTGCGAAGTCTGAACGGAAAAAATTACTTGTTCGCCGACATGAGGATCTGTATTTGTGAGTGTTGCAGAATTTGCCGAAGCCGTTATTATCAGCGATAACGATAGAGTCAGAATAAAAATTTTTATGCGCATGAAATAAATTCCTCCCTAAATTTATATGTATAATTAGTTATTGTTGATATTATACCCTGAAAAAATTTATTCATTCACAATGCTATAATGTTTGCAAAAATTTTCACAAATTATCACAGAATCGGAGAGAAAATAACTTGACACAAAATTTAAAATCGTGTATAATCGCCTATCGCCTATCGCCTATCGCCTATCGCCTATCGCCTTAATTATTGACTCAAATATTTATTTTCGCAAGGACGTACATTTTTCAACTACATTTGCAACTACAAGAACGCGCAAAAATTTTAGTTCACGCAACGATTCATTTACTCTCACAAAAAAATTAGCTGCCTCAAAAATTGCGGAGGATTTATTATAATGCTCTGCACGTCGTTAGAATTTATTTATATATTTCTGCCTGTGAGTCTTGCGGGATTCTTTATTGCTTCGAGTTTCAGCAAAGATTTTGTTCTGTTATGGCTTGTGATTATCTCGTTGATATTTTACGGTTTAATGAGCGTTAAATTTTTTCCTGTCTTGATTGTCTCATTGCTGATAAATTATATTATGAGTCTCATGATTGCGCGGAAAAATTTGCGTAAATTCTGGTTATTTGCTGGAATAACATTTAATTTTGCGTTGTTGATATATTTTAAGTCAACAAATATTTTACCGCCTGGGATATCGTTTTATACGTTCACTCAGACAGGATATTTAATCGAAATTTACCGTGAGTCAATAAAATCTGTGCCGTTATTGAATTATGCGGGCTGCGTTGCATTTTTTCCGTGTATAACGTCGGGGCCTATAGTTGACTGCAAAAAATTTCTGCCGGAATTAAATAATATTTTGCCTAACCATGATAAATTAGCGAAGGGTTTAACACTTTTTATTATGGGATTATTCAAGAAAATTTTTATTGCTGACTCACTAGCTTCCATTGCGAATAATTTATTTGTTAATGCCGGTACAGTTACATTTATTGAGGCTTGGGCGGGTGCGGTCGGTTACGGAATGCAGTTATATTTTGATTTTTCCGGTTATTCTGATATGGCTGTAGGACTTGGGCTGATGTTTGGTTTGAATCTGCCTGTAAATTTTGACTCGCCTTATAAATCACTGAGTATTATAGATTTTTGGCGTAAATGGCATATTTCATTAGGCCGCTGGATAAGAGATTATATTTATATTCCTATGGGAGGCAGCCGCGAAGGTGAGATTAAGAGAACGCGCAATGTAATTATTGCTATGTTATTTACTGGATTATGGCACGGATTCGGACTCACGTTTATTTTATGGGGAGCTTTGCACGGTTTAATGCTTGCAATTAATCATCAGTGGCGGAGGTTAAATATAAAGCTGCCTGCGGTTATTTCATGGGGGATTACGTTTATTTGTGTGATTTTCTGCTGGGTAATATTCAGAGCTGAAAATTTAAATACTGCTGCAAAAATTTTATATGCAATGTTGAACCCGTTTAATTTCGGACATGCCGGCGACAAAAAATTAATTCTTTCTGCGACTCTGATTACGCTTTTATTTCCTAATAGTCAAGACTTGATTATGAAGAGATTTAGATCTGGTTATATATGGCTGCTTGCGAGTTTTGCACTTGCTGTAATAGCACTTTTTAATTATTCAGGAGTCAGCGATTTCTTATATTTCCAGTTTTAGAGCGTTGGATCACGAAAAAATTTTTGCCTGTTCGCGCTACCCCTTGAGTCCGGGTGGGTGGGTGGGCAGAACGAACGTGTTCGCGCGATAAATTAATAGCATTGAGCTGGAGTTATTTATTTATTATGACGAACTAGCTTTTAATGCCGGGTTAGGGAGTTGAAGCAATTAATAGCATTGAACTGGAGTTATTTATTTATTATGACGAGCTAGCTTTTAATGCCGGGTTAGGGAGCTGAAGCAATTAATAGCATTGAGCTGAAATTTTATGATCTGACACGAACTCAATAATAAATTTTAGGAGGCTTTATATTTATGACAGCTAAGAAATATTTTTACTCGCTTGTAATATTATTATTTGCGTTTATGGCGTTGAATCTTGCAATGTGGTACGGTTTCAACAAAAAAATTTTTCTCAGGGGCGATTTATCACGTATGGGAAGTTTTGCAACTACAGACTCACTCACACAAATAGCAAATTATTCACGCAGACACACAAAATTTCGCGATTATTTGAGTTCCGGCCTTGACGTAATCACCATAGGAGACTCTTTCAGCAATGGCGGCGGAAAAAATTATTATCAGGATTATTTGACGGATAAATACGGCTTGAGAGTCTTAAACTTTAGTCTAACATTTAGTCCCGTTGAAGATTTATATATTCTCGTAAATTCCGGCCTGATTGATAAATTGAAGCCTAGAGTCATAATTCTTGAAAGTGTCGGGCGTTATGTAAATGGCAGGTTAGGCACTAAAGAAATACAAGCAAATTCTGTAAAATCTGATATTGTGCTGAGTGATAATAAATCTAAGAATCTTTCAGACGGTTTATTTGCTCCCATAATGATTAAAGCGAATTATAATTATCTGTCAAACAAATTCTACAGACTCTTTCATCCCGAACAATTAAGCCCTGAAGTATATATAAACACTCTCAATCAGAATTTATTTACTAATCCGGGACAAGAAAATATTTTGTTGACTTATTATGAAGATTTAAATTATCTGCACGAGTCTATTAATCCTGCCATGATTCACGCAAATTTAAATAACGCTGCCGAAATTTTACGCGCGAAAAATATAAAGCTCGTCTTCATGCCCTGCGTTGATAAATATGATTTGTATTTCCCGTATATAATCAACAAGCACGGCCGGCCGGAAAATAATTTATTCGCAGAACTTGACTCAATGCCCGGCAAAAATTATATATTCGTGAACACTAAGAAAATTTTGCGCAAAGCACTTGAACGCGGAGAGAAAGATTTATACTGGCTGGTTGATACTCACTGGTCATGGAAAGGCTTTCAAATAGTGTGTGATGAATTTGTGCGTGAAATTCTCTAAAACATGATATTATTCATTCAATATGATTCAATCACGAAAAATTTTTTATTAGGAGGTAATTTATCACATGGCAGGAAGTATAAGACACGGAGTATCAGCACTAAGCGATTATGATATTTTCTTGTTTAAGCAGGGCACTCACTACAGTTTATATGACAAAATGGGCGCAATTCCCTTCACTGATCCGGCAGACGGTGCAGAAGGAGTCGCCTTTAGTGTATGGGCACCAAATGCACAGGCTGTCTCTGTTGTCGGAAATTTCAACTATTGGAACACTGAAGCACACCCTCTCGCGCCTCGATGGGACGGTTCAGGAATCTGGGAAGGTTTTGTACCCGACCTCAAAAAATGGGAGCTTTACAAATTCTGCATCAAAAACGTTCACGGCGAAATCAAAGAAAAAATGGATCCATTCTCGCGCTTATTTGAACTTCCTCCGAGAACATCATCAATTACTCACTGGCCCGAATATGAATGGGGCGACTCTGAATGGCTTGCACACAGAGGCGAAAAAATGAATCTCGGCGCACCATTGAGCGTTTATGAAGTTCATATAGGATCTTGGCGCAGACATTGGGACGTCGGTTTATCGCTCTCATATAAAGAAATGGCCGAAGAATTACCCGGATATTGCGAGGACATGGGCTTTAACGCTGTAGAATTTCTGCCGGTCATGGAACATCCTTTTTACGGCTCGTGGGGCTATCAGACATTAGGATATTTTGCGCCGACTTGCAGATATGGAACGCCTGAAGATTTTATGAAACTTGTTGACGAACTTCACAAGAAAAATATTGCAGTAATCCTTGACTTTGTGCCGAGTCATTTCCCGACGGACGATTTTGGACTCGCACGCTATGACGGGACTGCACTTTATGAGCATGAAGACCCGCGACGAGGTTATCACCCTGACTGGGGCAGCTACATATTTAATTACGGCCGCAATGAAGTTAGAAGTTTCTTGATCTCAAGTGCTGCATTCTGGATCGATAAATATCATGCTGACGGATTGAGAATCGACGCAGTTGCTTCAATGTTATATCTCAATTACTCACGCAGAGACGGCGAATGGATTCCAAATGTTTACGGCGGAAAAGAAAATCTCGAAGCTATTTCACTTTTGCGCGACCTCAACAGCGAATTATTTGGCAGATTTGGAACGATTCAGACAATCGCAGAAGAAAGCACAGACTGGCCTATGGTAACGCGTCCGGTTTTCTTGGGCGGTTTGGGATTCGGCATGAAATGGAATATGGGCTGGATGCATGACACGTTAGATTATATGAGTCTTGAGCCGATTTATCGCAGCTGGCATCAGAATCAATTGACGTTTAGTATCTGGTATGCGTTCAGTGAAAATTTTATGCTCTCGATCTCTCATGATGAAGTAGTTCACGGCAAGGGTTCATTAATTAATAAAATGTCGGGCGACTGGTGGCAGAAACGCGCGAATTTGAGACTCTTATTCGGTTATATGTGGGCGCATCCAGGCAAGAAATTATTATTTATGGGCTGTGAATTTGCGCAGGGACTCGAATGGAATCATGACTCGGCGCTTGAATGGCATTTGCTGCAAAAACCTGAATTTCGCGGGATTCAAGATTGGGTCAGAGATTTAAATCACGCTCTGAAAACGTATAAGCCTCTTTATGAACTCGATTTTACGCCGGACGGTTTTAGATGGATTGACTGTTCTGACTGGCAGCAAAGCGTAATAGTCTGGATTCGTAAGGGCAAGAGCGACGACGAATATATTTTATGTGCAGCTAATTTTACGCCTGTACCTCGTTTCGGATATAAAGTCGGAGTCCCACGCGCAGGATTCTGGAAGGAAATATTAAATTCTGATGCAGAGAAATACGGCGGAAGCGGTCTCGGTAATTGCGGAGGAATGGAGTCAGACTTAAGCGAGTCTCACGGTTATCCTTATTCATTAATGCTGACTTTACCGCCATTAGGTATTGTGATGTTCCATTTTCACACTAAGAACGAGCAGGAGTAAATAAATTTTTTGCGGGCAGTAAACACTCTGTCCGCTTTAATATAGTGAAAGCATTAAAAGCGGTTACTCTCGTTGGCCACAGCATAAGAACGTACATTTTTACAGCTATTCAAGTGCGTTTGCTATAAAGAGTAAATAAATTTTACCGCACATATTTACTTCGTTCAGGCTTCGTCGTCCGCCGCCTCGCCCCACCCGCCCACCCTGCTCGGCGGCGGAAAAACACAAAACACGCGCAATCACACAATCTTATAATATACAGAGGAAATAAATTGCTGAAAGTTTTATAATTTCACGCAATATCACAAATCTACAGGAGTGTGACTCATGAAGCATATTATAAAATTTTTAGTCGGGGCTGCTCTTGTCGCCGGCATTCTTTACGGATTCAACACTTTACGCACAAAACAAGAATCCCAGCCCGAACCCGAAATTATCAGACCAGTACGCACTATAACTCTTCAAGATTCCGGAGCGTCATTTAACAGACACTATTTCGGAACCGTTCAAGGAGGCAAACGCGCAGATTTGTCATTCAGGGTAGCAGGGACTCTCAACGATATTAAAGTCGAAAAAGGCGCACACGTCAAAAAAGGTGCATTACTCGCAACTCTTGACCCGCGAGACTTTAACACGAGATTATCACAGGCTCAAAGCGCATTATCACAAGCTCAGGCACAATACAAAGACGCTCAAGCAAATTTCAAACGCTACGAAAATTTATACAAACAAAAAGTAGTCCCCCGCGCAACTTATGACACCTACAAAACGCAATTGGACGTAGCAAGATCCGCAGTCAGAACAGCAGAAGCAAACGTCAAGGCCGCAAGAGATTCATTAAACGATACGAGATTAACAGCTCCATTTGAAGGAGTAATCGCAGACAGAACCGCCGAAAATTTTCAGGACATAAACGCAAAGCAGACAATTTTCAGCCTTCAGGATCTCAGCACGTTAGAAATAGTCTTCAACATTCCCGATAATGATATTTTGCTCGCACCGATCCGCAAAGTTAATAACCTTCAGGAATTGCAGGCAAACGCAAATTTATTCACGATTCATGCAAGATTTGACGCTCTGCCCGATAAAGTTTTTCCGCTGAAAATTAAAGAGGTCGCTACACAAACAACCGGCGCGAATACTTATCCCGTAACAGCCGTCATGCCCTCGCAGCAAGATTTTAGAATTTTGCCCGGAATGGCCGTAACCGTCGAAGCTGATTTTACAGGCGATACAAGCGAAAATAATAAATTTTTCGTTCCTACAAGCGCAATTTTGAATCAGGACGGAAATAATTTCGTGTGGCGTTACGAAGAAGGCCGAATCCGCAAAATTTTAGTTACTCTTGGAACGATTCGCAATGACTCATTTATCGAGATAGAAGGCAATATCAAAGGCGGAAATATCATCGTTACAGCAGGAGTCAATTTTTTGCACGAAGGCCAGCACGTTAGACTCTTGACGGAGGATTAAATCAATGGACATAGCACGAGCAAGCATTAAAAGATTTCGAGTCGTTGCGTTTATCTGCTTATTGACTCTTGTCGGGGGTGTCATGGCATATTTTCAGATCGGCAAGCTCGAAGATCCTTCATTTACTATCAAGACAGCAGTTATCAGCGCAATTTACCCCGGTGCAAGTGCTTACGAGGTCGAACAGGAAGTTACAGCCCGAATCGAAGACGCTGTTCAAGCAATGGGAGAAATTAAGCACATCCGCTCGCGTTCAACGGCAGGAATGACAATAATTTATGTTGACATCAAAGACGAATACACGAGTCAAGAACTCCCGCAAATATGGGACAAGTTAAGACAAAAAGTTAATGACGCGCAAATTTATATGCCTTCAGGAGCAACTATAATAATAAATAACGATTTCGGCGAGGTCTACGGGCAATATTACGCACTTGTAGGCGACGGCTACACAATGAAAGAATTATACGATTATGCAGACTTTCTCAAGAAAAATTTAGTGCTCGTTCCCGGTGTTGCAAGCGTTAAAATTTTAGGTGAGCAGACAGAAGGAATTTATATCGAGTTCTCCGCGTCAAGATTATCTGCATTAGGTTTATCGCCTGCTATAATTTTTGCAGCACTGACTCAGCAAAATACTTTATCGGCAGCAGGAAATATTACGCTCGGTGATAGATATATACGAATTTCGCCGACAAGCGCAATTATTTCTGTTGAGGACATCGGAAATTTAGTAATCGGCAGTGCAGGAGGAAATTTAACGCGCCTTCGAGACATTGCAGCAATAAGACGCGATTATGTAGACCCTCAGTCATTCAAGCTGAAATTTAACGATCGCCCGGCATTAGCTATAGGAATTTCTACAGTTGAGGGCGGGAACGTCGTTAATATGGGCCGTGCAGTCTCAAAACGTTTGAAGGAGTTAGAAGCATTCAGACCCGTCGGAATTGAGCTCAACGAAATTTATATGCAGTCGGATCAAGTTGTGAAGTCTACAGATGATTTCTTGATTAACCTGATGGAATCTCTTGCAATAGTCGTAGGAGTGCTGTTAATTTTTATGGGCCTGCGTTCGGGATTGATTATCGGACTTGTTTTGTTGATTACTGTAGCTGGGACGCTGGCAATAATGAATTACACCGGAATAACTTTGCAGATGGTGTCGCTGGCTGCGTTAATTATTGCGTTAGGTTCACTTGTTGATAATGGAATCGTTGTCGCTGAAGGAATGCTTGTCGGCGTTGAAAGAGGTATGACTCTAGAAGATGCTGCGAGCGATTCTGTAGAGTCATCAAAATGGGCGATGCTGGGCGGTACGATAATAGCTGTTCTTGCATTTGCTCCGGTTGGACTGTCAAAGGCTCAGGCTGGTGAATATCTGCGCAGTTTATTTCAAGTTGTAGGAATTTCTATGATATTGAGCTGGTTTGCTGCTTTAATTGCTGCTCCTGTGCTGGGGAAAGTTTTTCTCAAGCCGTCAAAGCAGGAAGGAGACCCCTACGACAGTTTTTTATTCAAGCTGTATAAATCATTTCTTGAACTATGTCTGCGCAATAAATTAATAACTGTAATGGTAACTGTTGCATTATTTGCGGGTTCAATGATGATATTTACGACCATGAAGACCAGTTTTTTCCCTGACGCTGAGACAGTATATTTCAACATAGATTTATGGAGTCCTGAAGGCGTATCGTTAAAGGCTCAGGAGGAAGCGACGAAAAAATTAGCTGACTTTATCTCATCAAATCCGAATGTAAAAAATGTCTCGCAATTTATAGGCGGCGGCGGATTAAGATTCATGCTGACGTATTCACCTCCTGAAGGCAGTAATGCATTCTCGCAATTAATGGTAGAGTTGAAGGACGCAAAATTTACACGTCAAATGCTGTTAGAGACTCAGAAATATATTGACGAAAAAATGACTCCTGTCGAAGGTTATTGCAGGTTATTTGCTAGGGGTTCAGGAATGAGCGAGAAAATCGGCGCAAGATTTTACGGTGATGACCCTGAAATTTTGCGTAAACTTGCGAATCAGGCGTGCGACATAATGAGGCAGGATCCTTCATCAAAATTTGTGCGTGATAATTGGCGTGAAAGAGTCGAGGTTATACGGCCTCACATCTTGAAGGATCAAATGCAGGCACTTGGACTCGGCAGACCGTTAATAAATTATGCGACTCAAATGGCAACAACGGGAATAACAATCGGGGCATTTCGTGAAGGTGATAAATCTTTGGCAATTTATGCGGCGTTAATCCCTGAAGAACGAAACAATATCGAGTTATTAAGCTCTGTGCCGGTGTGGTCGCCGTTGTTGAATAAAGTTGTGCCGCTGGGTACAGTTTTCTCGAATCTTGAGACAGTCTTTGAGGATAATATAATCATGAGGCGGGACAGAAGCCGTTATATTTCTGCAATGAGTGAAGTAAAATTCGGCATGAACGCTGATGAAATGCTAGCAAGAATCAAGCCCAGGATTGAAGCAATAAAACTTCCGTTCGGTTATTCGCTTGAATGGGGCGGAGAGCATGAACTCTCAGATGAATCAATTGCGGGGATGGCCGTAGCTTTTCCTGCTGCGATATTAATAATGTTTGTTATCATGATATTTTTATTTAACGGTTTCAGACAGACAATTATAATATTTATTTCATTGCCGTTAATATTAATAGGCGTTGTCGGGGGCTTATGGCTTGCGGGAATGGATGTAAGTTTTCTTGCGATTGTGGGTCTTCTCTCGCTTGTAGGAATGCTCGCAAAAAATTCTATCGTTATGCTTGATCAAGTCAGCGCGGATTTTGCGGCCGGCCGTGATAAATATAAATCTATCGTAAATGATGCTGTTGCGCGTTTAAGACCTGTTGCGATGTCGGCGTTTACTACAGTTTTAGGGATGATTCCGTTGATATGGGATGTAATGTTCGGTCCGATGGCTGTTACGATAATGGCGGGCTTGACAGTCAGTACTGTATTGACGTTAATTATTATTCCGGTATTGACGGCGATATTTTATAACGTCCCTTGTCCTGATGAAGACGACGACAGCGAAGACGACGAGTAAATAAAAAAATGGGGGAGCGTTTTCCCCCGTTATTATTCTTTCTCCTCGAAAATCATTGCGTCGTAGAGTGCTTTAATAGTTTTCTCGAAATCTGCATCATAGACTCCGATTACTATATTTAAATCGTCTGCTCCCTGACTGATGAAATGAATTTTTACGCCTACTGCTGCTATAGCGTTGAAGATTCGCGCGAAGATTCCTTTTTCTGTGCCCATGCCCTTGCCGATAATTGCAATGAGCGACAAATCATTATCCATTTCGATACTTTCGGGGTTGATTGCCTTCTTGATTTCCTCGAAAATTTGCGCTCTGTTGAGGTCAAATACCATGTTCCTAACGATTATGCAGAAATTATAAATTCCTGATACGTAATGCTCGCAGGAAATTCCATATTTTGCGAACGTCCCAAAAACTTTTTCTCCTACGCCGTGAAGCCGGTTGAGTCCAAATTTCTCGATTCTGATTGCCTTAAAATGTCTCTGTCCGGCGATACAAGCTGCAACACTGCGGTGTGAATCTTCCGCTAGATCTTCTGTTATGAGCGTTCCTTTGTCTGAAGGATTATATATATTATGTATACTGATGGGAATTTTCGCGCTCTGCAATAAATGTATAACGTCCTCGTAAATAACTTTAATGCCCATGTACGTAAGCTCGCGGAGTTCAGCATATGTAACGTGCCTTATCTTGTGAGGGTGATCAACAATTGAGGGATCCGCCGTGAAAACTTCTGTAGTTTCCGACCATTTTTCGTATAAATCAGCTTTTAAGGCCAGTGCAACAAGTGCGCCGGAAGTATCGCCCCCGCCGCGTGTGAAAGTTTTTATCCCGTAGCCCGGCATTGATCCGTAAAAGCCCGGTATTATTGCGTGATTTACATTTTTGAGTCTCATTTCTGAGCGTTCAAGAGTTTTAGCAAGGTCAAGAGTCCCGTCAATCTTGAAGAAAATAATTTCTGAAGCGTCGACGAACTGCCAATCGAGGTAAAGAGAAATTATTTTTGCCATGATGTATTCTCCGCGGCTGGCAATTTCTTCGCTGGGTTTGCCTGATAACAAGTTGCGCTTGATAACGTCAATTTCTGCGTCAATGTTAAAATCTATTCCCAAGCCCTGTATAATTTCTGTGAAACGTTCTTTGACTTGATTCAATGTCTCGTCGTAATTATCACGGCTCTTGAACCGCGAATGAGTCAAATACAATAAATCAGTTACGCGCAAATCATTCTTGAATCTTCTGCCCGGTGCTGACACAAAAATGTATCTGCGTGCAGGGTCAGACGTAATTATTTCGGCTGTTTTCTTGGCCATATCGGAATTTGCAAACGCGCTGCCTCCGAATTTAGATATGATAAAATTTCCCATTAGTATATATAACTTCCTAACTTAGCTAGATCTTAATCAGGTAATACAAAACGTTTTAATTCTATCATATAAACAGGGAAAAAAATTTTTAATATCCGGGAATATAGGCGAGTCCCTTTGTGCTTACAACGTCAAGATTATCATATTTGCGGTTTCTTACTTCGACGATAAATACATTTCGTTCTGCTGGTCTGTGAAGGCGTGAAGAAATATTTAAATTCTGATTCCCAAACGGTATTGAGTCAGCGCGTTCAAGATTTCGTAATAATAAATTTCTCGGCAAATTGTCAATCGGCTTCGGCATTAATTCAATAGCTTTCTTGAGCCATTCTGTTAAAGCAACTGCCCGGCCTGCTGCGACTGTATCATCAATATGCATTGCACGTGTACGCCATAATTCGCGCTTTGTCTCGATAAAGCCGCCCATTGAAGCAAGTAAAATATTTTGATCCGCGAAAATCATTCCTCTGCATGATAAATAACTTGAGTCAGGTTCTGCACAATTCCATAAACGCCAGCTCGAACGAAGACGCATAAAATTACGCCAAATTTCGCGCGCTCCCATGCTGCCCATGAAAGAAATAATTACTCCGGCATTCTCGCCCTCATAGCTTTCTATTTCTTCGGCCATCATAGCAAATGTATCATGAACAGACGCGTCCGCCCAGTAAGGCATAGGCATAAATCCGGCATTATCGAGCATTGTATAACAAATTTTTGCTTCCCGTTCCTGATTGACTGTAAATCTGCTAGCGGCCAGTGCGATTCTTTTCTCGCGGTTATAGATTCTCTTAGCATACTCCGTGAAAGCATTGCACCTGTAATCACGAAATAAATCAAGCGCAAAAATATTCGGAAATGGACGACCACCGAAATCAATCAAGACACTTTCACCGCCTGCAAGCATTAAAGGAATTTCACGGCCTGCGAGTCGGGCAACAAGGACTCTATCAATTTCGGGCGATAAAGCAAAACTCATTATCGCGGCTGTATGGTCATCAATCGGAAAATTTAAATCTCTTGCGGGGTTATCGCTGCTTGTGTTGAGATTCAATCTGATAAATTTCAAGTCATGACCGCCCACGCCTGAGCCTGAGTCAGAAATTTCTGCCTCGCACCATTTTAAAGCGGTGTTAATAGATTTTCCCGGTTCAGAGTCCCAGCCGTTTGCAGGCGGAATGACTAAGACGTTCCATACCCAGTCATGTTTTATTTCACGCTGAGCACAGAACGCCGGATTAACTAAGCATAAAACGATTACGATTAACGCAAAAATTTTACGCATGAGAAATTATTTTTTCTTCGCTAACTGCTGGATAACGTCTTGAGTAATATCGACTCCGCCGATTAAGACAACGAATTTATCAAGCACGAGAGTTAATTTGCGCTTTACTGCAACTTCTCTGACTGCCTGCTCACAATCTCTATAAATGGGAGCCATTAACTTTTGCTCTTCCTGTGCGAGTTCGAGTCTTTTAGCTTGGACTGCTTGTGCTTTCTTGGCTGTATCTGTCTCTTTATCTGCGGCGGCTTTGGCTTCGCTTTCTTTCTGACGTGCGATTTGTGCGAGCTGCTGCTGAACTTGCTGTAATCTCGGGTGATTATTGAGAATTTCTCCTCTGTCGACTACTCCGACAAAATCTGCTCCTGCTGCGGGTGCGGGTTTGGGCTTTGCTGCTGCTGCGTTGGCGGCTATTGCACTGCTCATCACGAAAAGTGTAATTACTGTTACGATTAATAAAATCTTTCTTGACATCATTATTAAAACATTCCTCCAAAAATTTTATGCCCTGCATTCTAGCATTTATTTACTTTGCTTTAAACCGTAAAGATTACTTACTCTCGCAAGAATCTTTTATCAATGCACGACTATTATATAACAATTACTGCCTGTGAATTATATTTCTGCGCTCTAAAATTTTCATCAACGGCACACCGATTATATAACACGCGCCAATTTCACCGAGTGCGACATAAATTCCCGTCATGATTAACGGCACATTTTCGAGATAATGCAGCAATGCGCCTATAATAATCATATTCGAGACCACCGGCCATAATGCAGCGATATAAATATTTCTTGATTTACGAGTCAATACAGCTGCAATAAGAGTCGCAAGAGACCCGAAAACTATATCAAGAATGCCGAAACCTCCGTAAATATTCGCGATGACACAACCGGCAAAGAGTCCCGGCACAGCTTCAGGCAAATAGAACGGCAAAAGAGTCAACGCCTCCGAGACCCTGCACTGTAATGGCCCGTAAGAAATCGGCGCAAGAATAACCGTAAGAACTGCATACAATGCTGCGATTAATGCACCGTTTATAAGTGATTTAGTATTAATTGTTACTCGCTCCTTATTGTGATATTTGGACAAATTTTATTTTTGTGTCCGGCTGTGAATAGAGGCTCTAAAAGTTTTCTCACACTTTCGAGATAATTTGTATTGACTACTAACGGCAAATTTATATCTCCCGGATCCATCACGAAAAAATTATTTAACTCTAGAGTCTCTATAATTCTTTCACGCAATGACTCATCATCGCAGTCAATTTCTATCATACAGCCGTACGGGGGTAAATTATACTCTTTACGTGCAATAAGTTCAGAGTCTAAAAACTTTTTCCAGCCGTCATAAAGCTGACTCGCGAAAATTTTTCCTGATATTCTCGCCTGAACTAAAATTTTTCTCTCTGAGTCATTCTTACGCCCTCGAAAATATGAGTCATATAACATCCTAAAAGCGTTAAATCTCGTGTTATAGTCGGGTCTCAATAGCTCAGAATCTATATCGAGCCAGGCAATTAACGAGGGATTAATTTTTTCGCAGAGTTCCAAGCCTCTTATAGTGCTTAATATGAGACCTCTAAAATTTTTCTTTCTCGATTTATCGCCGTAAATGTAAATATTTTTGTAGTAGGGAGCAATAATTTTCGCAAGAGCTTCGAGTCCCGGACGTTTCCCGCGCAAAATATCGAATCCGCAATACTCGCATTTTTCCGGAGTCTCTCTGACTTGGCCGCAAAATCTACAGTGTAAAATTTTCCCGTCGTCCTCGCTTCTCATGATGTGGCCGCATTTAACGCACTTGACTGACTCGCCGCAATTCCCGCAGAAAACTTCTGATGACTCGCCTAAACGATTTAGAATCCAGATTACATTACGTTTTTGTATTAATTCTTTGTAAGTGCGCTTTATCAATGAAAATGTCAGCGGTATACTGCCTTCGATGCCCTTTTCTTGAGTTTTGCGCGAATAATTTATGTCAACGATTATGATATTTTTGCGGTCGGGTTTGATTTCCTGTTCGGGTTTAAGACGCTTGAAAGTTTTTAGTGACGGGACAGCACCTCCCGTGATTAGTTCTGAGTGATTGAAATATGCTCTACGGCCCGCAAGACTCCTCGCTGAAATATTTAACGCATAGGGAATTACATATGAAGGGTTTGACTCGTCCTCTATTATTATTCTGTCAGGCGATAGGGGCGCAAAGATTCCCCCTGGTGCTGCGATTACGATATTAAATTTTTTCATGTGAACGAGCTGCCATGCTTCCCAAATTTTTTTGCTCGTCGAAGGCCATAATAACGCTTGAGATTTCAAGGAGTCCGGTAAATTCTCGAAAAAATTAGCTGCTCTTGCGTGAGTCGGCAGTAACATAAGGGAACGCCCATTTTGTGAGAGTGAGTCAATGTAAAAATTATTTCTCACGTCATCAAAGGGGTTAAAGCAGCTTGACTCATGAAAAGTTTTTGACTCATCGTGATAAATTTGTGAAAGCGCAATTATTTCACCGTCTAAAAATTTTTGAGGCAATATAAGATTTAACGCGCTGCCTTCTCCGCACATGCAGATTTTCCCCGCCCATAGTGCCATATCCCATAAATCAGAGTCAATTACGCGATGAGAATCAATAATTTTTGCGACGGGCTTAATTTTCACTGATGAGTCAATATTTATTTTGCTTGCACCGAGAACGAAGCCGACTCTATTTCTGCCGTGTACAGGAACAAGAACGCGCGCGCCGGACTCTGGTACAATTTCGCACTCGTAAGTCAATGCACCCCATAGCGGCCAAGTTATTATCACGTCAATTAGACAGCACATAATCCCAAATTTCAAACGCTATTTCCTGTTTCAGACCCGTAAAAATTTTTTCGTCCTTTGTCTCGTCTCTGGGGATTACCCTTATTATGTTAGAGTCGCTCGCAAAACCTGAATCTTTGCCGGTTACGTCATTTGCCAGAATGTAATCAAGATTTTTGCGCGATAATTTTTCCCGTGCATGAGTCAAAATATTTTCTGTCTCAGCAGCAAAACCGATTAAAATTTGATTCTCGCATTTGAGTCTTCCTACTTCGGCGGCTATGTCGGGATTCTGCACGAGTTCAATAATTAGCGAGTCTTTTCCCTCACGTTTTATTTTCTGAGCGTTAAAATTTTTTGCCCGATAATCACCGACCGCAGCAGCTTTCACGATAAAATCAGCCCATTCTAAATTTTTCATTACGGCATTTAGCATTTCTTGTGCAGAACTCACGCGAATCACTTCAAAACCGTATGAGTCAATATCTGCCGGCCCCGCGATTAATTTAACGTCAGCACCCCTGAGCCACGCCGCACGAGCCATAGCCACGCCCATTTTTCCTGTACTCGGATTTGATATATAACGAACGGGATCTAAATATTCATGAGTCGGCCCTGCTGTGATTAAAACTTTTTTCCCGGACATGTCATTAACGCCGCACAAAACTTTTTGAAGCTCGTAAAAAATTTCTTGAGGTTCAGGCATTCTCCCGCGACCTGACTCACCGCACGCCAAATCGCCGGAAGCAGGTTCTATTATATTTATGCCCCGCTCTGACAAAATTTTTATATTCACCTGTGTAGCTGGATTCATGAACATTTTTTGATTCATAGCAGGAAAAATTATAATCGGACATGAAGCCGCTAAAATCGTTGAAGTTAATAAATTGTCCGCGATCCCGTGTGAAATTTTCGCAAGAGTGTTCGCGCTGCACGGTGCAATAGCTATGACATCAGCCCATTCAGATAATTTTATGTGCGGGATATTATGACCTTCTGCGATAAAATCATTTTCGCGCCAAACCCGTTTATTTGCAAGTGTCGCAAGAGTCATAGGCGTTACAAAATTTTCTGCTGAAGGAGTCATAATTATTTCGAGTTCGCAATTTGATTTCTTTAGCAGTCTCACTAAGAACGGAATCTTGTAGGCCGCTATACCTCCTGTGATGCCCAGTAAGATTTTGCGGCCGTTAGTAAATTTATTCATTGACTGTGTGTGCGTTGATGGGGCTTGTGCCTGCTTCTATTTCGCTGAGAACGTCAGAGATAAAAAGCTCGTTTGTCGGATTAGTTCTGTCGTACGATGCTTCTTCACTTTTTCTGCGTGCCTCTGCTGCAACTTTAGCGGTAATCTCATATTTATTAGTAGTCCCGCATTCTTTAGCAAGCCATTCTAAGTCGTAAAATTTCATGAGTAAAAATTTCCCCTCCTTTAAGCGAATCTCCGTAAAAGCTCGCTGATTGAATTATCGTGTGTTGCCTGGCCGATTGCGTTAAATTTCCACTGGCCGTTGCGTAAATACATTTCTCCGAATATCATAGCAGTCATTGAGTCATAGTTTTCTGATAAATTATATCTGCATAATTCCTGATTATTATCGCCGTCATAGATTCTGATAAAAGCGTTGTTAATCATTCCGAAATGCTGTCCGCGCTCATTGGCCTTATAAATATTTACAACGAATATAATTTTATCGTATTTTGCGGGAAGTGATGTAAGGTCTATAAAAATTTCTTCGTCGTCGCCCTCGCCTGCACCGGTTAAATTATCGCCCATATGACGGACTGCTCCTGATGAGTGCTTGAGATTCCCGAAATAAACTACGTCTTCAGAGTCTGTTACTTTGCCGTTCACGCACAAAAATACAGTTGCGTCGCAGTCAATATCGTGAGTCTTTTTCCCGCCTCCGAACAGACCGCCCAAGAATCCGCCCGACTCCTTTTTTATTTCGTCCCAGCCGAGACCGATTACAACTTTTTTTAGCGAGCCTCCGTCAGATTTCCTGAGTTCAACTTTTTGACCCTTTTGTAAATTTACCATTTATTAATTGCCTCCTATGCCTAAAGATTTAAGCCATGTTGTAAAAGCGTCGGGATTTCTCGTTTGAATTAAAACCGTTCCCGGCCCTGTGAATCTGCAAACAAGACTCTCACCGCTCGCAATACTTGAGAACCACCCGCTAGCAGCCTTCTCGATTTTATATTGCATGTAATCAGGCCAAGCGACTAAATGTCCGTTATCAATAATAAATTCTTCGTTGTCTGCTAAATTAATTGCGTGGATTGCCCCGAAGCTGCTAAGAAAAACAGTCCCGCGTCCGTGAACGTTCAAGACAAAGAATCCTTCACGAGAAAATAACCCTTGCGATAAATTTTGCATTGTTGTATCAATTTCTATGCTTTCTTCTGACGCTAAGAATCCATTTTTCTGGACTCTCAGTCCGTAAGAGCCGTCAAGATTTACATCAATTATTCCGCCCGGTGCAGGATGACCAAATAAAACACTGCCGGGGCCTCTTGCTGCTGTTACACGCTGAAAGAAAAAACTTTCTCCCGTTAAAAATTTTCGCGCCAAACCTCCGAGAAAGCCTTTATTGCCCATTGAACCGGAAATATCGAGATTTGCAGACATTGCGACCATTGCATCAGACTCGGCCTTGACTGACTCGCCGGTTTGTAAATCGCACTTAACGACGGGAAAAGCGTCCTGATGTAAAATTTCGTATTTCATTTAGACGTTCACGCCGAAATTAACGCACAACGCACGCAGACCGCCTTTGAAGCCTGAACCTGTTGCTGTAAATTTCCATTCGCCCGCGTTCCTGTAAAGTTCACCGACAACAACAGCTGTCTCAATCGAGAAATCTTCGCCCAAATCGTAGCGTATTAATTCCTGATTCTTGGCCTCGTCGACAACTCTAATAAAAGCGTTTGAGACCTGTCCGAAATTTTGCCGTCTTGACTCTGCTTCGTGAATAGTAACGGTGAACGCAATTTTTTCGATATTTGCCGGAACTCTGGAGAGATCGATTTTAATTTCTTCGTCGTCGCCGTCTCCTGCACCGGTTAAATTGTCGCCCATATGCTGAACTGCTCCCGATGAGTGCCGCGCGTTGTTATAGAATATGAAATCTGAGTCGTTCGTAACTTTGCCGTTTGCACCGAGTAAAAATGCTGCTGCGTCGAGGTCGAAATCTGAACCGGTATCGTATTTGTTCACATCCCAGCCGAGTCCGACAAGTAAGCGCGAGAGTCCCGGGTTGCCCTTAGTGAGGTCTACTTTTTGACCCTTTGATAAACTTATTGCCATAAATAAAGCCTCCTTACAAATTATAGTGCGCGTTTTTTGTGATTATATCATGCAAAAAAATTTACTGACTTCATGACAAGAGCGCGAAAAATTTTTTATATTTATGTTGCACGAAGAGGCTATAATTTCTGTTAAGTGAAGAATAATTGTGGTGGGTTCGTTAATGGTGGTGCTTGCGTGTAGTATCCATAACCATAGCAGCAGTTATAATTATCACTCAAATATTTATGTCCCATACGTGAAGACTCCTGTATCGCCTGATATAGTCCCAGTTAAATAATTATTCATGTATAATGGTAGCAATTCAGATAAAATTTTTTAATGGGAATAATTAATCATGTCGAAGAAGTTATTTAGTGAGCTTGAGTCAGTTGTCAATCATTCTATATCAGATTTTCTGCTTGATGAAGAGGCCAGTATACCGAAGGGACAGCTTCTCGCGGTGGGGTCATTAATGGTGGTGCTTGCGTGTACCCTTTGTGTAGACGATGCATCTGCTTGGCACGGCAGCCACAGTAATTTTGGTCATATGAGCCATAGCAATTATACTTATCCGCGTCATTCGAGCCACTCAAGCCACGCGAGTCATGCAAGCCATAACAATAATATGTTTAAATGGTAGTATCATTACGGAGAAAAAGTTTGAAATCATATGAACTGACGAATAACGGTTTTGTTATAAGACTCGACAGAAATTTATACGCCCGTGAAGCTGTTATGAAAGCTCTATATCGTTTTCACGAGAAATATATTATTTATTATGAGAACGACGGTGCATTTATTAATGTATTCTTTGAATCAGCCGAAAAATTAATTTCTATCGAGCAGGAAATAGCAATTATCATGAAGGAACTTAGCTTTCAAATGATTAGGCTTGACACTGCCCGCCGTACAAAGGGTATAAGAGAATTACTTGTAGCGCGCTCCCTTTATGCTTCATGCATTGAACCTGAACGGGAAATTTCAGAGTCCGACACAGTAGAAATAAAATCAAATTGGCGCGAGGATGAGAAAAATATTTTTGCTAGCTGGTCTGAAGAATAAATAATGACTCCTGCATATATATTACTCGTATTAATTGCCTCAATAACTGGAGCTTTCACTGATATTAGCTCAGGACGAGTGAGAAACAAACATTTAATTATTTTCTTGGCTGTCTGGACGGTTATTGTTGCTAGTGAATATTTTATCTCGCAGTCATTATCGATTCAGATTTTACCGTTTGCAATAAATTTTTTATTCGCAGTCATAACGGCTGTAATATTTTATATGACAGATATTTGGGCACCGGGGGACTGCAAATTTTATATTGTTATCTCGTTAATTTTTCCTATGCGCTTTTATGTTGTGAGAGACGGGAATATTTTTCCTGCATTGAATTTCGTTATATATTCCTTTGCGCTTGGGTATATTTTCTTGATTATAACAACTTTTATGCGCAAAAATGGCGGTAAAATCAACATAAATTATAATTTCAGCTTTCGTAACGCTATTTCTATTCTCGCAAATGCAGGTGTAATATCATTCTTTAATATTTTGCTGAACACTTGCGCGCCCGACTTCTTTTATGCAAATCAAATGTTGTGCGTACTATTTTCGATCGCGTTAATATTTCTGATTCATAATAAATTTGACCCTGCAAGAAAAATAATAGGCCTTATGGGCTTGATATTCAGTATATTATCAAACACTTTTATAAATTTAGCTCTCAGCCTCGTTATAGCGTCTATAATAGAATTTATCAGCAATAGAGTCAGAGTCAATACTTACCGGGAAATTTCAGCGGATGAAATACGGCCGGGAATGATTCTAGCTTTTGTTTCGTTATGGGCTATGAAAAAATGTACTGATCCTGAACTCCCAAAGATTACAACGGAAAATAGAAGGTCTCGAATCACAAAGAGTCAGGCTAAAGCTATAAAAATTTGGTGCAGGAACAATCACAGCAATATAATTATAGTCGAAATGATGCCCTTTGCGCCTTTTATTGCCGGAGCTGTATTAATTGAAATATTGCGATTCATTTTGCTTGGACGCTAGAAAGGGGAAATAAAATTTTATGGCAGATACTATATTTACTACGGGGCTTTGCAACTCTAACTGTATAATGTGTCCATACACGGAAAATTTCAGGCTTAATGCAAAATCTGAGCCGCTAACTAATCTGAAAAAATTTATTGCCTCAATGAGTCCCCATACTGAATATATATGTATAACCGGCGGAGAACCTACAATACTGCGCGACGATTTTCTGAATCTGGTTGATTATTGCAGAAATTATTTTTCTTCCGCGATACTGCACATTCTCACAAACGGGCGTACATTTGCGTATAAAGATTTTCTCTCAGATTTCCAAAAAGTTAGGCCGTATAAAACTTTATTAGGGATTCCTCTTCATGCTGATAATTCCGGACTTCATGATTATATTTCACAGACTGAAGGCAGCTTTAACGAGACTCTGTGCGGGCTTGATAATCTTCATAAATCCGGAGAACATATCGAAATCCGTATAGTAACATCAAGACTCAATTATAAAAATTTGCCTGCACTCGCTTTTATGATTGCGAAAAAATATCCCTATTGCAGTCATGTCTGTTTAATGGGGCTTGAGATGATGGGCAATGCTATGATTAACAGAAATAAAGTCTGGTGCAGTTATGATGAATTATGGCCGTTTGTTCGTGAAGCAGCTTATATACTCATTATGAACGGCGTAGAAGTCGAATTATATAATTATCCGCTCTGCATTGTAGATAAAAATTTGCAGACTATATACAGAAAAAGTATTACACCTTCAAAAATTGAATACTTGAATGAATGCGGAATTTGCACGAGAAAAAATGATTGCGGAGGATTTTTCCGTACTACGAAAATTATGCCTGATATAAACATTAGGCCGTATTAAAAGGTGAATCGCACATGAATTATTTTACAGCTTATTATAACTGGACGGAATTTAACGGGGATTTTTTGCTGACAAATGATATGGGCAAATATTTTTTCCTGAGCAAAGATAAATTTTATGATTTTGTAGAAGGCAGATTATCACCAGAAAGCAATATATTTAATTCTCTGCAAAAACTCGGTTTTGTTTACTATGACAGGGACAAATATATATCAAAATTTCAGCATGATATGGCCGCGATGAAAAAATGTCTCTTGAGTGCTGCACAACTTTTTATAATTGTATTGACTGATTCATGTAATCAACGCTGTATTTACTGTCAGGCGGGAGAAGCAAATATATCAAAAATTTCTGTTGAAGTATGCAGGAAAGCTGTTAATTTAGCTGTACAATCTCCCGTTTCACATATGACGATTGAATTTCAGGGCGGCGAACCTACACTAAATCCAGAGGCTTTGAGATTCACTATTTCATATGCACGGCAAATTTTTAAAGAGCACGGAAAACACGTCGATTTTGCAATAGTAAGCAATTTCACAAATATTGACTCTGATTTATTACGCTGGCTGATTGATAATGATATACATATTTCTACGTCTCTTGACGGCAATAGAATCATACACGAATATAACCGGCCTTTGTCTGTGAATAAATCAAGTTATGACGCTTGGCACGCAGGAGCAGATTTATACAGAAAACTTTGCATAGAGTCCGGGAAAAATCCTGTAATCAGTGCTATTCAGACAACAACCCAAAAATCATTGAATTTTCCTGAAGAAATAGTTGACGAATACATATCTAACGGAATGAATAATATTTATATTCGACCGCTGACACCGTTGGGGCGTGCTCGTGAAAATTGGGATATTATAGGCTATACTCCGGAAGAATATGTAAAATTTTATTGCAGAGTGCTTGATTATATGCTCAAAAAGTGTCAGCAGGGAATTTATATTACAGAGTCTACGGCCTGTATTTACTTGAGACGCATTCTAAATAATGAATCAGCCGGCCACACTGAATTTCGTTCTCCTTGCGGTGCTGCAACGGGACAAATTGCTGTTAATTTCGACGGAAATATTTATACTTGCGACGAAGGCCGAATGTTTGCGAATATGGGCGATAATATTTTTTGCTTGGGAACTGTTGACAACACTTACCGCGAATTAATGTTGTCGCCTGCCGCACATGCAATATGCACAGCTTCATGCATTGAGTCTCTTCCGATGTGCTGTGATTGTGTGTATATGCCTTATTGTGCTGTATGCCCTGTTATTAATTACGGCCTCGAAGGTGATTTAATTCAACACGGCGAAAATTTTTATAAATGTGTAATTGCAAAGGGTATATTAACGCATTTATTCGAAATTATTAATCGCAATAATCCCGCAGAAGTTTCAATTTTGCAACAGTGGGCAAATAATTAAAATTTTTCGCATGTAAATTATCACGATAAGAAAATTTTTCTCCGTGCGAGTGTGTACGGGGTTTATTTATATTTCTTGTATAAACTTTTTCGGAATCATACAGAGCAAATAGAAAAATTACATATGAAAAATTTCAAAGGATTTTAGGTGTTAAGCGTAATACATTTTTTATCGTGCTTGATAAATTTATAGAAAGCCATAAAATGGGAGGTGTCCGCCTGAGATTAATACTTTTGTGCATCTTTTTAGCTTATTATCGCAATTATCGTACTATGGAAGATATTGCAAACGAATATGAAATATCCGTAAGTACAACATATGACATAATAAAACTTGTAGAAAAACATTGGCTTCATGTGAAGAATTTAAGCTCTCTGATAAACAAAAACTGAAAGTAAAATCAAGCGGCTAAAAAGGGAACATCAGAATACTACAGCGGCAAGAAAAAGAAATACACACAAAAAGCTCAAATAGTAATAAATTTTATATTACAGGGGAAATTTTTGCGGAGGCCGTAATTAGGGTTTGTCCAAAATTTTGTGTAATTAGAAAATTGAAACCTTGCAAATACTGAATTTCGGATTCCATTTACACAAAAATCTGACACTCCCTTATATTAATTTATAATGTCATGCATAAAAATTTACTTTCCGAAAGTGTTTATTGAAACAACAGTTTAATCCTAAATCACCTAACCAAGTCTGGGCTAGTGATATAACTTATATTCGTACCTCCAAAGGTTTTTGCTATCTTTGTGTAGTAATGGATCTTTTTGCAAGAAAAATTATCAGTTGGCAACTTTCTCAGAGTTTGAATGCTAAACTTGTCGAGAAAAGTATAGTTCATGAATGGAATAATAGAGACTGTCTCTCACTTATTATATTTCATTCAGATAGGGGCTCTCAGTACACTTCAGAAAAAATTAGAAATTTGCTTTACAAAACAGTTTTTATAATCCTAAACACCCTCATAGTGCTAATAGCGGACTTTCACCTGATGAAAGAGAAATATTTTTTGAGAAAGAAAATACAATATAATTTTTATTTTTCCTGTTTTATGTGTCTACTTTATTGACAATAATTCAGAGTTTTAGGGATTTTGTCTCGCACACATACAACAAATTTTTTGTAAATATTCAAGTTTTAATATATATACACTCAACAAAAATATTTTGTCATAGTTTTCCGAAAATGTTTAATGTTCTCTTCCTGAATTTTTCATTACGTAACTCATGTTTATATATGTTAATAAGTTTTTTAGCTATAAAATATTTTTTCTGTCATGCCATTATAAGCAACACCTCTCGGCAGCAAAAAACAAAATCTCCCTCCCATAAACTATAATATGCGCAAAAGGAGTTGAAAAAATTTCATGACAGAGACAGAAAAATTTACGCGACTCAAAAACGCATTAAACGAGTCTCAAGCAATAATAATCGGAGCAGGCGCAGGACTCTCAACTTCAGCTGGACTCACTTACGACGGCGGGAGATTCACAAAAAATTTCGCTGACTTCGAGAAAAAATATAATTTCCATGACATGTATTCAGGAGGCTTCTGCACGTTCGAGTCAAGCTCCGAAAAATGGGCATTCTGGAGTCGAAATATTTTCTTGAACCGCTTCACTAATCCGCCCAAACCAGTTTATAATAATTTATTGAATATCTTGGACGGGAAAAATTATTTTGTCATCACAACAAATGTAGATCACTGCTTCCAACGCGCCGGATTTGACAAAACTAGACTCTTTTACACTCAAGGCGATTACGGTTTATTTCAATGTCCGCTGCCATGCCACTATAAGACTTATGACAACGAAGAAATAATCACAAAAATGTTTTATGGCCAGAAAAATATGCGAGTCCCCGAAAATTTAATCCCTCACTGCCCTAAATGCGGCCGGGAAATGACAACAAATTTGCGCATTGATGATACTTTCGTCGAGGACTCCGGATGGCACAAAGCAGCAAAAAATTATTCCCGTTTCCTTGATGATAGCTGCAAGAAAAAAACTTTGTTCCTCGAACTCGGCACAGGCTACAACACGCCAGGAATAATAAAATTTCCATTCTGGAAAATGACTCGTGAATGGCCAGACGCTTTTTACTGCTGCATAAATCTCGGTGAGGCTCATATACCTTCACGCGCAGGAATTTCTGAACGTTCTATCAGCATTGATTCTGACATTGGCGAAATCCTAGAAAAATTATTGTGAGCGCAAAATTTTCGAGCTTTGAAGACTTCCTGCGAAAAACGGCGAATCAAGACAGACAATTTTTACGGGGCGACGAGCTTTATAAGATTCCCGAGTCAATTAACGCGCTCGCAAATAGTTTCGGCGGATGGATAATCGCAGGTGCTGAACTCGATACACAGGACAATATAATAATTTCAGGTTTGCCCGACAACACAAAAATTTTCAGGCCGGACTCGCAAATATTTGACTCTCCTGCACGAATCATAATTTTTCCCGTTGAAGCTCTTTCATGGCACGACAAACCGCAAAATTTACATAACAAAGTCTTTCGCAGAGTTGAAGGCGTTAATCTCATGTCAGGCAGGCACGCAAAAATTTTAATGGCCTCTGACTCTCTGGAATTTTCCCGCGATGATTTCCCCGTTTTTGACTCGCTTGATGAAGATTGCATAAAAAAATTTCGCAGCGTTCTAACAAATTTGCACGATGAATATAAATTTTTGACCAATCAAGAATTTTTGCGGAGGAGCTTTATTTATTCGGGTAAACACTTAACTTTTGCAGGTGCGCTAATGTTTGGCAGACGTTTAGAGATTCGCGCAGAACTTCATCACACGCAAATAATTTCACTTGAAGCAAATAATATCTGGGACGCTTACACAAAAATTTTGCCTAGACTGACTCTAAAACTTTCTAACAAGTGCGCAGACTCATTCAGGGAAATTTTTATAAATGCGCTCATTCACTCAGATTACAATATCGACAATCACATAAATATAAATATTATCTCAAATCCTCCGCGCGTAATAATTGACAACCCCGGCACAATCAGAGGCACTACAAGAAATTTGCGCCTTCAAAAAATTTTTTCTCTCGCAGGAATAAACACTAACGGACTCGACTCTGTAAAACTTTATGAGCCTTCATTTAATTTGCGTCAGGACATGCTGAATTTCAGAGTCAGCGCAACTCTTTCACTCGAAGGCAGAAAAATTATTTTGCTGTAAAGTTTGCTGCAATTAACTTTTTCTCTTGACCGGAAAAATAAACACTGCTAAAATTTTTCACGTAATAAAGTTTGACTCACATAATTTTTCAGAAGGAGATTGACTCATTTGTTCAGGAATAAACGAGCTGTTATGCTTGTGCTTGTGATTTGTGCGCTAATTTTTTCGTGCGTGAATGAATCACAGGCCGCAAAGAAGAAAAAACGTTATGACGACTGGCGCGGGGTTGCTGCTGATATGGCACTTGAATTTAACGCAGCTATCGAAGACGTTAAGGCCGATAAATACAAGGACGCTTATAATCACGTGAACGACGCATATTTTAAATATTACGAGGTTCAAGGCTTTGAAAGCACTGTAATGTATGCGATTTCGGCGGCAAGAGTCAATCACATAGAGGCGCAATTTAGAGACATAAAACATGTTTTACTAGGCAATCAGGACAAAGAAAAAAATTTGTTGATGCAGCAAATAGAGGATCTCAAGATAAAAGTTTATAAGGACGCAATGGTCTTAGACGGTAAAGTAGAAATTGATGATCCTGACTCGCTCGGCCTCGCGTTATATAGTGATACTCAAGTTTCAAAGCCTGATTTTGTAGTAGCTGCTGAACCTGCAAAACCTGCCGAGACTCCGACCCCTGCTCCTGCTTCAACGGAAAAACGAGCTCCCGTTAATAGAGACTGGCTTACATTCTTGACGGCGTTCGGGCTTCTTGTGCGTGAAGGACTCGAGGCAATTCTCGTAATCGTGGCTATTGTTGCGTACTTAATCAAAACGGGAAATAAGAACATGCTGAAGGGCGTTTATTTAGGGTCATTTGCGGCGATTATAGCGAGCGTTATTCTTGCTTGGCTGCTTGAGACTCTAATGGGCGAACAAAGCGGAGTCGCACGTGAATTATTAGAGGGCTGGACGATGTTTCTTGCGGTGGCAGTATTATTTTATGTCAGCAATTGGATGTTGTCGAAAGCTGATAATATCGCGTGGGAAAATTATATTAGCGGCAAAGTTCAGCAGTCAATAGATTCAAAGAGTCAATGGACATTAATTTTTGCGGCATTCATTGCGGTAATGCGTGAGGGCGCAGAATTGATATTATTCTATTCAGCAGCGTTTACAGGCGGAATGAGCAACCCGGCTTATATTGCATATGGAATCGGCGCGGGGATTCTTGTTCTTGTTGCTGTATGGGTCGCGTTTAGATATTTCAGCGTGAAACTGCCTTTGCGTGCGTTCTTCATGTTCACGAGCGTTTTATTATTCCTGATGTGTATTTCATTTATGGGCAAGGGAGTTGTTGAGCTCACAGAAGCCGACGTTATAACGGGACGTACAGTAATTCCCGCTATGAAAGGTTTCTCAATTGAGATATTGAGCATTTACGACCGTGCAGAGACTCTTATTCCGCAAATAATGCTTGTAATCGCGGCAGTATGGATAATGATCCCGCACATTTTCAGGAAGAGAAAGAATCAGGATAAATAACCCGTATGATAGTTAATGCGGGAGATTTATAAAAATTTTTCTAGGAGGTAAATAATTATCATGAAAAAATTTATTCTCGCTGTATTAATGCTCACTCTTGCATTTGCCGGAGCAGCTTTCGGAGCAGCAGCAGTACCAGTTAAACCCGGTGAAACAGGTTTTGAAGAGATTCCGATCGGTGAGACTCAGGTCGGCCCCTACAACGTAGCAGCGGTATATTTCCAGCCCGTTGACATGTACCCGGCCGGAAAAGGTGTATCACGTGAAGACTCAGACCTGCATTTGGAAGCAGATATTCATTTGAAGCCTGAAGACGCAATTAAATACGGTTTCGGCAACGGTGAAGACATTTGGCCGGCATATCTCACAGTTAAGTATGAGATCGCAAAAGTTGACGGCACTGTTGTAATGTCAGGTTCATTTATGCCCATGAACGCGAGCGACGGCCCTCACTACGGATCAAATATCAAGAAGGGACTCCCCGTTGGACCTTACAAGCTGAAATTTATAATTGAGCCTCCGACGGATTATTTACTTCACATTGATGACGAGACCGGCGTACCAGCTAAAGAAGGCGCAAAAGAGTTCTTCAAGACTCATACAGTAGTATTTGATTGGAATTACACCGGCGAACAGCTGCAATAATTTATAACGCGGCTTCATTCGTAAAAATTTTATCTAGGGGGCTTTGCTTAATTGCAGAGTCTCCCGTTTTTGTGTTGTGAGGGAGTGAGGGAAAATTTTAAAATATCTCGTCGCCGTTACTGATCATTTAGCGGCCTTTGCTTTTATGTTGGGAGTAATATTCAGTTTTTCGCGCAAAAAATTTGTTGTATTAGCTTCATTGCTGGGAATTATAGCGGGCGTTATAGTTTTTTGCGTGAGATTATACGATCCTAAGGGCATGAATTTAATTTTGCTTGCGTTTAACCGGCGAGTCGTGATAAGTCTTGCGTTAATATCTGTGAGTGTCTTAATTTTTACGGGATTGACAGCTATTATCAGGAAAAAATTTATCTGGCTCATGAATCTTGTATTGCTGTCGATAATGATATTTGCTGCGTTTATGTATTTATTGCCGCCGATATTGCAGTTTACGCGGGAATTTATTTATTTCGGCGAGGCAGGGATCAGCACAAATGCAATGTTACGCGCTTTAGGTTATACGCTGGGAATAATTTTATGTCTGTTAATCACGCTGGGCGGTTATGAAGTCCATAAATCTTTGAATACAGCGAGTCAGAGTTATTTATTCATGATTTTGTCGATTCTAATATTTGCACTTGAATATATTGCGTCGGCTGTAGTGGCTCTGCAAAAATTGAAGCTGTTAAAAATTTCTGACTCGTTCATGAATATTTCAGTATTTGACGTTATGATCTGGCACAATGCGAACCCGAACGCGTTTTTATTCTGTGAGCTTGCGTTGGCTGTAATTATGTTAGTCTTTGTTATTATTACACATTTAAGGCCGTCTCACGAGTTCCCGAACAAAGCATTACTCCGCAAAGAAAAAGCGCGTTTAAGAGATTGCCGCCGCTGGTCTATGAGTCTTGCGATATTTGGAATGCTTGCGATTTTTACTGTTACAGTTCTGCACTATTACGACAATAAACCGCCGGTAGAGATTCAGCCGGAGCCTTACGAGATTTCAAACGGGGTAATTTCTATTAAGCTCGAAAATATTTCAGACGGACATTTGCATAAATTTTCGTATATGACTCCAAACGGCTATGATGTGAGATTTCTTGCGGTGAAGAAACCTGCGGGGACAGCATACGGGATCGGACTTGACGCGTGCGAAATCTGCGGGATTGCGGGATATTTTGAGCGGGGAGATGAAGAAGTCGTATGCAAGCGTTGTGATGTCGTCATGAATAAGAATACTATAGGTTTTAAGGGCGGTTGTAATCCGATACCGTTTGAATATGAGATTAAGGACGGAAAAATTTTTATAGATGTCAAAGTTTTAGAGGCTCACGAAAATAGATTTAGATAAAATTTTAAGGTTTTGACTTTGATTTTATAGATTTGGAGGCATGAATACACAAAAATGTTTTGGAGAATGGTAACAAAGACTCTAATCCGTCAGAAAAATAAAATGTTGATGATAGCTTTCACTGTAATATTAGGTGTCTCGCTCTCTACTGCTATGATGAATGTAATGTTAGGTGTCGGCGATAAGGTCAACCGGGAATTAAAAGTTTACGGCGCAAATATAACGGTCAGGCACAAGGATGCAGCACTAATGAGCGATTTATACGGGCTGACAGGACTCGGAGTCAACGACAAATTTTTATACGAGGAAGATATTTTCAAGCTCAAGTCAATTTTCTGGGGATTCAATATTTTAGACTTTGCCCCTATCTTGGAAGGACACGCAGTTTTACAGGTTAAAGGCCGTCCGGGTGTAATCGGTGAAGCAGCTTTATTCGGAACTTGGCCGGAGAAGCACGCGACTTTATCAACGGGCGAAGAATTAAATACGGGCTTGAAAGCTATTCGCACATGGTGGGAAATTTCCGGCGAATGGCTCAACGAGTCAGACAATGACGCAGTAATGATAGGAAAATTGCTCGCCTCAAGAAATAATATTAACATCGGGGACGCAATTACTTTGACAAATAACGGCATCGTAAAAAATTTTCGCGTAAAAGCTATCTTCAATGACGGCGGAAACTCTGACGAAAAAATTTTAATGCCGCTCGAATCGTTGCAGGAATTAATGAATCTTCACGGCAAAATTTCAAGTATAGAAGTCTCTGCACTCACTACGCCCGATAATGATTTAGCACGCAAGGCCGCGCAGGATCCCCGAAGTCTTTCACCTGATGAATACGAAACATGGTACTGTACTGCATATGTGAGCGCGATTTGTCATCAGATTCAAGAAGTAATAAGGGACGGAGTCGCAAAAGCAGTCAGACAGGTTGCAGAGTCAGAAGGCACAATTTTAAACAAGACGACTCTATTAATGATTCTGATTACGATTTTAAGCTCGATAGGTTCAGCTCTTGCAATCTCGAATTTAATCACAGCAAGTGTCATAGAACGAAGTCAGGAATTAGGACTCTTAAAGGCTTTGGGCGCGTATAACTGGCAAATTGCTTTACTCGTCCTCGTTGAAGTAATGATTACGGGCTTATTAGGCGGTATTCTGGGTTATTTTCTGGGCATAGGCTTTGCGCAGATTATCGGACAAACTGTATTCGGCTCATATATAGAAATTGCGCGGATGGTCATATTAATTGTTGCAGTAATATTATTTTTCGTTACGTTAATCGGCAGCATTCCAGCGATACGTTATTTAATGGCACTGAAGCCGACGGAGGTTCTACATGGCAAATAGACAGAAAATGTATATAAAAATGGTAACAAGTTCATTAATTCGCCGTGCATCAAGATTAATTATTGCGGTGCTTGCTATTGCGATAGGTGCGACAATTTTATCTGGACTCGTTACTATTTATTATGATATTCCCGATCAATTAGGGCGCGAATTTAGGTCATACGGAGCGAATTTAATTATTTTGCCTAGAGGGGACTCAAAGATTACGCGCGGGATTCTTGACTCGTTAAAAAATTTAATCGGCTCAGATAAATTAGTCGGGATTGCTCCATATCGTTATCAGACAGTGAAAATTAACGAGCAGCCATACATCATAGCCGGCACTGATTTAGAGCAGGCAGAAAAAAACAGTCCGTTCTGGTATATTGACGGGAGCTGGGGAAATTCGCGGGAAAATTTGCGTGTTATGGTCGGTCATGAGATTGCAGAGACGTTAAATTTGAATCTCGGCGACTCATTCATGGTACAGGGCGTTAAATACGGCGAGCAGGCTCAAGCGTCAGGACAGAATCTTTCAGCAGCAGAGAATCAAAAACGTGATTTAGCGCGTCAAAACTTTCATAAAACTTTTACAGTATGCGGCATTGTCTCAACTGGAGGAGCTGAAGAGGGCTTTATTTTCGCAGATATTGATATGTTAAATGACTTAATCGGCGATACTTTCAGGGCTGACGTTATAGAATGCAGCGTAATAGCAGACGCAAAAGAGTTAGAAATTATTTCGGCCAAGATCGAGCATGATTTACCGGATTTACAGCCCCGTGCAGTGAGAAGGCTTACTCAATCGCAGGATATAGTATTAGGAAAATTGCAGGCGTTAGTATTGCTTGTTACAGTTGTTGTGCTGATTATAACTATGATTTCAGTATATACAACTATGATGGCAATGGTAGCAGAACGACGGCGGGAAATTGCGTTAAAAAAGGCTCTCGGCGCAGAAAATAAATTTGTCATGGGAGAATTACTCGGCGAGGGCGTTTTACTGGGTTTTATCGGCGGTGCATTAGGAGTCTGGCTCGGTTTTGAATTTGCCCAGCGTGTGAGTCTAAATGTTTTCGGGCGCGCTATAAATTTTCAGTGGGCGTTAATTCCCGTTACCATAATAGTTTTTATCGCAATAACCGTAATGGCCTCGATAATTCCTGTGCGCAAAGTAATGGATATACATCCTGCAATAGTCTTGAAGGGAGAATAATTTTTTATGGCAGGCAAAATTTTAGAGCTAAAAAATGTTTCAAAAATTTATGGCAGTCTCAAAGCATTAGCAGATATAAATTTAACCGTCAACGCAGGCGACTGGCTCTCAATAATGGGGCCTTCAGGATCCGGCAAAACAACGATGATTAATATTATCGGCTGCATGGATACGCCCTCACTTGGAAATGTTATTCTTGATGGAGTCGACATAAGCAAAGAAAACGCAGCGAGTCTGACTCGAATTAGGCGCGATAAAATAGGGTTAATCTTTCAACAATTTCACCTTATAAGCTACTTGACGGCACTAGAAAATGTCATGGTCGCACAATATTATCACAGTATGCCCGACGAGTCAGAAGCAATGGAAGCACTTGAGAAAGTCGGACTCAAGGACAGAGCAAAGCACTTGCCCGCCCAGCTTTCAGGAGGAGAACAGCAGAGAGTCTGTATTGCCCGTGCATTAATAAATTCTCCTAAAATTTTATTGGGCGACGAACCAACCGGAAATCTTGACGAGGAAAACGAAAAAATTGTAGTAGATTTATTTAGGCGGCTTCATAGTGAGGGCGTTACGATTATAATAGTTACTCATGATCCTGAAGTCGGCGACGTTGCGCAAAGAAAAATTATTCTCGAACACGGGAAAATTATAGACGATATTGACCAGTCAGCTACTTTCGGTGAGGCTCTCAAGCTAAGAGGGCAATAAATTTATAGACCGCCCCGGACATGATATTATTGTAAAATAAAAATGTTCGAGGCAGTCAAAATATAATTATGTGAGGTTATAGAATGCGATACAATTTTTACGGCTGGGAAAATGCTTTAAACGTTCACGCGATTAATCACGACTATGCAAATATAGAGACTCCCTGCGATTTATATAACGCGCTCTTAAAAATTTGGTGTGAATATTCATGTGCGCCTAGACTTCGGGAAAATTGGAGCGAAGAAAATATAACGCTTGGTCAGTGTTCGATTACGGCATTTCTTGCACAGGACATTTTTGGCGGGAAAGTTTACGGGATTCTGAGGCCTGGCGGAAATTATCACTGTTATAACGACGTTGACGGAAAAATTTTCGATCTCACCAGCGAGCAATTTGGCAGTGAAGAACTTGATTACACCCACAATCCGGAACAATCCCGCGCGACTCACTTTGCTAAGACCGAGAAAAAATTACGCTACGAATATATAAAATCTGAACTCGCGAAAAATTTTAAGTGAGAATATATTTAACCGCCTCAAATAATAATCTATGTAGATAATAAAATTTGCTCATGCCGTATTTCTTGTAAATCCCGTAAATTTCGTTAATGCGCTTCTTAACGTCTGCAAAACTTTTCTGCGTACTCATGCCCCCGAAAGTGAAATTGCTGATAACTTTATCGAGAGTAATAATTTTTTTGCCGTCAAGATAAACATGTGTAGCAAAGTCGAAATCATCATGTGAATTAGTCAACGGATAGGGGTACTCAAGCAAAATTTTTCTTGCAGCAAACGCCGCCGGGTGGCACCAATGCGAAGTAGTCCATAAAAAGCCCCTTTTTGCGTGTTTTATCATGTTGCCTGTACGCTTAATGACTCGAATACTTCCCCAAGCCAAGTCAAATTTTTCACGTTCGTATAATTCCGCCATAGTTTGAACTGCGTCGGGTTCGTAATAATCATCAGCGTTAATTTGTCCGACGATAACTCCATTAGCGAGCCTTGCGCCTTTATTGAGAGCGTCATACATTCCCTTATCAGGTTCAGAAATAATTTGCATAGTTCGTCCGGGAGTTGCATTAAATTTTTCGCGGTAAGATTCAGCGATTTTTACTGTGTCATCGTGTGAATTTCCATCAATTATTATATATTCGATATTGTTATAAGTCTGATTCATTACTGACTCGATTGTCCGCGCGATCGTTGCTGAACTATTTAGAGCGACTGTCAAAATTGTAACCAGCAAAATTTAATCTTCCTCCTTATGCCATTAAATATTTAGTAAATTCATATATAAATCTTTGCACATAATATAATTTGCTCAACCCGTAACGCCTATAAATTTTGCAAATAGCTTTCCATCTTCTTATGACCTCGCTTAAACTTTTTTGTGTGCTCATTCCGCCGAAATTGAAATTTGAGATAACTTTATCTGTAACGCTTAATTTCTTGCCTTCACAATAACATCGTAATATAAAATCGAAATCGTCGCAGAAGTCTTCTAATATGTAAGGATATTCGAGTAAAATTTTTCGTTCTGAGAAGGTCGAAGCGTGGTGCCAATGGGTTGTAGTCATGCCTCCCCCTCCTTTAGGTAATTTCGCGTGCTTGATAATGATTCCTTTACCCGTTTTTATTCTGACAGTTCCCCATGCAACATTAAATTTTTCGCGCTCGTATAATTCTGCCATAGTTTTCACTGCGTCAGGCTCGTAAAAATCGTCGGAGTTGACTTGACCTACTATAACGCCATTTGCGAGTCTTGCGCCCTTATTGAGAGCGTCATACATTCCCAAATCAGGCTCAGAGATAATTTTCATAGTGCGGCCCGGTATAGCATTAAATTTTTCGCGGTATGACTCAGCGATTTTTACTGTGTCGTCTTGTGAGTTTCCGTCGACGATTATATATTCAATATTGTTATAAGTCTGCTTCATGACTGACTCGATAGTCCGCGCGATTGTTGCAGAACTGTTTAGAGCAACTGTCAAAACTGTAACGAGTATAATTTTTCTCACCTCGAAAACGATTATAACACGCAATAAAATCAATATCTGCAAGAAATTTTTTATCACACAAAACAGGCAATCACAATATTTCACGATAATTTATCACATGCACAAAAAATTTTTTTATGAAAGTGTTGACATCTAAGAAATAGGGTGTATAATTTCCCTTGTTGCGCTTGAGAGAGACAGACGCTCAATAGAGAAGAAGTCAGGAACCAAGCAAGACGAGCGAAATAATAACAAATTTCGAGTATATTGACAGAGCTAATTTACAGATGAGAATATGAATTTTTGTTTTGCGATTATAAAGCTAGAAATCAAACAAAATAACTGAGAGTTTGATCCTGGCTCAGGAT
>JAFSXS010000089.1 GCA_017443945.1 Synergistaceae bacterium | reverse complement strand
TCGCGTTTAAATTGGTTAATCCCACCCGCCCACCCGGTTTTGAGTCTGGAGTCGCGTTTTGGCAAAAAGTTTTTCCCACATAATAAATAAAACCGACAGAGTTTATTTACTCCATCGGTCTGTAATTTACAAGTTCAAATAATTTGTTCGTTAAAAATTTACTGTGAAATCGCACTTACCGGGCAGGTTGATACACATGTCCCGCACTCTACGCAAGCAGCTGCATCAACTTTCGCTTTTCCGTCTGCTACAGAAATTGCTGATACCGGGCAGGCTGATACACAAGACTCGCAACCTACACAAACATCCTGATCTACTACTGCTTTTGCCATAATGAAGACCTCCTCAACTAAATTCTTGTATCAATCGTTTTGCTAACAAGTCCCTCTAACCTGTTAACGTTTTGCATTATATCACAAAAATTTACTGCCTGCGAATAACTACACTGTTTGCATGAGCCGTCAAGCCTTCAGATCTGGCAAAATTTTCAATATCGTGCGAGGCCTTATTTAATGCTTCAGGGCTGTAATAAATAAATTGCGACTTCTTCACGAAATCATCAACTGATAACGGGCTCGAAAATCTTGCAGTCCCCATCGTCGGCAGAGTGTGATTCGGTCCTGCGTAATAGTCTCCGAGTGCTTCAGGTGAATTACGGCCGAGAAATATTGAACCTGCATTGACAATTTTTCCCGCTGTCAGCCATTCAAAAGCGTTTTCCACGCATAATTCTAAGTGTTCAGGTGCGATTTCGTTTGCAAGATTTATAGCTTCATCAAGAGTCTTCACAAGAATAATTCTCCCGTTTTTGTTGATTGACTCGCGGGCTATTTCTTGACGTTCGAGCTTCAATAATTGTATTTCGATTTCGTCGGCTACACTTTTTGCCAAGCGTTTAGAGTTCGTGATTAATATTGCAGTCGCGAGTCTATCGTGTTCGGCCTGTGCTAACATGTCTGCTGCCAAATGTGCCGGATAATTATGTTTGTCGGCTATAATTAAAATTTCACTTGGCCCCGCAATCATGTCAATTGCAACCCGCCCGAAGACTTGACGTTTTGCCTCAGCTACGTAAATATTTCCCGGCCCTACGATTTTATCAACGCGCTTTATTGTTTGAGTCCCGTATGCAAATGCTGCGATTGCCTGAGCTCCTCCCATTTTGAAAATTTTATCTACTCCGGCAACGTGTGCAGCCGCTATTATTTCATTCTTGACTTCAGGAGGAGTCGCAATAAAAATTTCTTTGCAGCCTGCGATTTTTGCGGGAATTGCATTCATTAAGACGCTTGAAGGATATGAAGCAGTACCGCCGGGAACATAGAGTCCGACTCTTTCAAGCGGGATAATTTTTTGTCCGAGTATTACGCCTTCTTTGTCAGAATAAATAAATCCTGTTCTGACTTGTTTAGAGTGGAAGTTATAAATATTTTCTGCCGCACGTTTGAGCATGTCAATATATTCACTGCCGACAGCTTTTAACGCGCATTTTGTCTCAAATTCACTGACTACGAGCGAATGAATTTTTACGCCGTCAAATTCTTTCTCGAAATTGATAATTGCTTGATCTCCTTCTTTGGCTACGGAGTCAATTATTTTGCTGACAGTTTTTATAAATGTCTGACTCATAGCTCTTGTTTCCTTGCGTGAAAAATTTTGTGAATCAGTTATCGTTATCAATTTTTGAGCCTCCTTCATAATAAATAATTTATAACGGTTTTAGCTAGTTGTCCATTTGTAAATTATAAATCAGAATTTATCAGCGTTTTTGAGTCTCGTTAAAATTTCGTTTATTGCCTCACACTTAAATTTATAAGCTGACTTATTAGCAATTAACCGCGCGCTTAAATCTGCAATATAATTTATGACCGACAAATTATTTTCGCGCAAAGTAGTCCCGGTTTCTACTATATCAACTATGACATCAGAGAGTCCCAGCACCGGCGCAAGTTCAAGAGACCCACGCAGAGTAATAATATCAATTTCGCGGCCAAGACTTGAATAATAATTTTGCGCTATATTCGGAAATTCAGTAGCAACCCGCAAAATTTTTGACTCGTCGTCAACAAAATCATTTTTCGCAGCAACAGCCATTCTGCAAAAACCTGCTTTCAAGTCAGCAAGCTCGTAAACATCCGGATTTCGTTCGAGTAAAATATCTTTGCCAGCACAGCCTATATCAGCCGTCCCCCTTTCGACATAAACAGGAACATCAAACGGTTTGACCCAGAAACAGCGCATATTTAATGACTCATTCTCGAAAACGAGTCTGCGATTATTATCAAGTATTCCGGGAAATTCATAGCCTGCCGACTCAAAAAGTTTATAGACTCTTACGCCGAGTCTGCCTTTGGGTAACGCGATATTAATCACTTGTCAACGCCTCCAGATAATCAAGATATACAGCAAAGCCGATAGCTTTAGAGTCTTTATGTCCCATTGAGTGAAGCAAAATATCATATTGACCGCCTGATAAAATGCTGTCCGGAACTCCTTCGATGAAGCCGCGAAAGATTATCCCGTTGTAATAATTTAAGTTGCTTACTGCTGAGAAATCTATATTTATTGTGTTGGGATAAATTTTTTGAAGTTCGGCGAGTTCGGCAGGTTTTGACTCACCTGTCATGAGATTTATAATTTCGTCGGGAGCGTTTAAATCCTTCAATCCGTGAATATTTTTCTCTGCTATGCACTTCATAATTTCGTGTTTATTGCTGTCGTGAATAAATTTTGCGATTAGTCCTGCGTCTGCGATGTCGAGAATGTAACGCCGTCCGCCCGCTAAAGTTTCGAGACTCTTTACAGCAAGTTCTATGACTTCATAAATATTTTTGCGGTCAAGTGAGCCGATACACTCAATGCCTGCTTGTGATAATTCCCGGAAGTTGTTTGCGTTTTTCGGGACTCTATAAATTTTCTCGTCATAAAAAAATTTCTGTACCTGGTCGGGAATTGCTTTAATGTGCTTAATTATCGATAATGTTACGTCAGGACGCAGAGCCATTAATTTGCCGTTAATGTCCGTGAAGGTTAAAATATTTCTCGACGTTAAGAAATCTTTCTTGTTCGCGTAAAAATCGTATTCTTCAAATCTGCTCATTCTGTAAAATTTGTAACCGTATTGAGAATAAATTTTGCGCAAGTTTAATGCTGCTTTCTCTTCCGGTCTGAGCTGTTCTAGTGTCATAATAGCCTCCTAAATTTATATTTATATGTCAGCACACATGAATACTTGTAAAAACTTTTCGTTGTTCGCGCTACCCCTTCAATTCGGGTGGGTGGGTGGGCGGGACGAACGTATTCGCGCGATAAATTAACTGCATTGGATCTGAATTATCGGCCAAATATTTTTGCTGCATATAAGCTCCTTTTTTGCGGTAATTATATAGTAAATACACTTGAATATGTAATTTCTGCTGTGAGCGGCACCTGTTGTAAAAAGTTTTTCGCCTTTGACTTTGCTGTTATATAATCTAAAGTGTTTTGTTAAATTATATTAGCTGCATATAAGCTCGTAAAAATTTTATATTTCCGGTAATAACAGCACAGAGTTAAATTCTACATGCTGTGATTGCGTAAAATAAAATCGTTGTGCCCCTGATAAATTAATTGCTGTATATATAAAAAGTTTATAGCTTGTGTGAGGGGGAACCCCCAAAGCCCGTTCCCCCTTGCCCCCCTCCCCGCCCATGAGTCGCGCAAATTAAGTGTATTTGATATAAGCTCGTAAAAATTTTATGTTGCCGGTAATAATAGCACATACTGAAATTCTACATGCTATAATTGCGTAAAATAAAATCGTTAAGTATAACTACATAAATAATAATTGAGTCAGGAGGGGCTGAAAACTTGACAGATAATAACAGCAAAGAACCTCGTCGCGTGATACTTGCGCGGCACGGCCAAACTGAATGGAATAAAGAATACCGCTTTCAAGGCCGTACAAATGTGCAATTAACAGAAGAAGGCAAACGGCAGGCGCATTCTTTAGCGTTGAGGCTGGAGTCTTGGCCGCCTGAAGTTATTTACACAAGCCCGTTAGACAGAGCTTTATACACAGCAAATGCAATCGGCGAACGAGTGAACATAAAGCCTATAGTACTTGCTGAATTACAAGAAATAAATTTTGCAGGCTGGGAAGGTCAATCAATTGCAGGACTTGAACGCGACCAACACGAAAATTTTGCAAAGTGGCGCGCAGACCCATTTTTTAACCCTCCTGCAGGTGCTGAAACATGGGAACAGATTTATTCGCGTCTTTCACGAGCTGTAAAAACTTTTCTCGATGGCCCCTACAAAAAAATTGTTGTGGTCTCTCACGGCGGAATAATGCGGGCTTTATACGCGGTGTTTACGGGCTTGAATCCTCATAAAGTTTGGAATATGGACGTATCTAATTGTGCAATCAGCGGCGTTGAAATGCGTCGAGGCCGTCCCTGTCTCGTATTCTCGAATGATAATTTACACGTCAGAGCAGGCGAATCAGGCGAAAAAATGCCCGTCTGGGAAGGTGTAACAATATGAGTCTTGATCCCGAACGAGAAAAAATTTTATGGCAGCTTTGCACAAACGGAGATATTGACGCGCGCGAAGAATTAATAGTCGCATATAGGCCGTTAGTTTTCTGGATCGCTGGAAAAATTCACGTTACCGACAATGAATTAAAGCAGGATATTATACAAGAAGGAATGTTAGCTTTGATTCGTGCGGTTGATAAATTTGAGCCTGAACGAGAATTTAAATTTTCAACATATGCATATCACAAGATTCACGGTCAAATTATAAATATGTTGGAACGCAGCGAGAAAAAAGCCCCTCTCCCTGTTCCTGATGAATGGCTCACATTAGCAGAAGAATCTGACTCAGATAGTGATAATAATGATGAATGGCTCGATGTTGCGCAGAGCATCAAGAAACTTGACGGTAAAGAAGCCGAAATTGTGTCAGCTCTATTCTTTGAGGGCAAGAAGCCTAAAGATGTAGCAGTCGAGAAAAAATTAGATGTCAGCCACGTTTATAGATTGAGACGTGCAGCAATTACAAAAATTCGCGGCTGGCTGGGTCTCGAACCGATAAAAGGAGTGTAAAAATTTTTGAGAAATCCTGTAGTAGTTGATAAAAGAGTCGCGGGTATTGTCCGATGGCTTGAGCGTCTGAAAAATTCTTACAGCGAAGGAGCTATGGAAGTCGCCTTAATGGATGCCGAGTGCGCCCGTGCAGATCTTGAAGATTTGCGGCAGGACGTATTTATAAATTGTTCAGGTGTCAAAGCGAATCCCATAACGAAATTTTTTGCGCAGTTCTTGCGTTCGTTGTTTCTTGCTGTATTAATTGTCATGCTTATGGTAGTGCCGATCTCGCGTGAAAATATTTCAGCACCGGTTTTGACAGAGACAGAGTCAAATAAAATCGTCTTGGCCGAACCGATAATAATAATCCGTGAGAGTAAGCCCGAACCTGTACAGCCTCCAAGACGAGCAGCAAGACGGCAGATAAATAATAAACCTCAGCCGGCACCCGAACGAACAGCAATAAAACCGGCACCAACTCCGGCAGTAAGCAAAAAAGTCCCTTACGAGCAAGTTTTATCACTCATGCAGACAGGCCAGCGCGCTCTAAAGGGCAGCAAAACAGTAATAATAAATAATAAATAGTTGCAATAAATCAAAAGGGGAGAAGTTAATTAAATCATGAGGCAGAAAATTTTTATATTTGCGTTGATAACGGCATTTATTGCGGGACTGGCTTTCACTGTCTGCGCTGAAGAAGTGCCGGAAATACAAATTACTTCAGTCGGAGTAACAGGAAATTCACAGATTACCAGCGAATATATTTTAAACGTGGTCGACACTAAGCCGGGAAAAGTCTTAAGCCGCGACATGATTCAGGCAGATATACAAGCAATTTACGATCAGGGCTTTTTTTCGTTCGTCGACGTTGATTTAAGACCTGAGGGCGGCGGAGCTTCTGTAATGTTCACGGTGCAGGAAAATCCGGTTATAGAATCAATTAATTTCACCGGCAACACGATTTATACAGCAGAAAAATTGATGGAAAATGTTTTCTCGCAGGTCGGGACAGTTTTTAACCGCACATTTTTCCGTCATGACTTGGACAGAATACAAGAACAGTATCACAAAGACGGTTATGTAATGGTGCGCGTTACTGATGTTCAGATTGAGGGCGGAAATATTTACGTTACCATTCTTGAACCTAAAATCGGCGATGTAATTATTCAGGGCAATAAGCGCACAAAAACTTATGTAATCAGGCGCGAAATAAAATTAGCGAAAGGCGACATTTTCAACGCTACAAAATTTCGTCATCAGTTGAATAAATTGCAGGGTCTTGGCTACTTTGAAGACGTAAACGTAAATTTTGATATTCCAGAAAATACTGATGATACAGTTGATATTATTCTCACGGTCAAAGAAAAGCGTACGGCCTCAATCGGATTAAATCTCGCATACGGGTCTGAAAGCGGTTTCTCAGGCGGTTTGACTTACAGCGACACAAATTTAAAGGGTAGAGGCGTAAATTTTCAAATCGGTTTCAACGAGGGCAAAGAAGCAAGTTATTGGGTTACTCTCTCGAATCCCTACATGGATGCAAAAACTTTCGGCTGGAGGATCGGCGCACGCTATAACACTTACGACGACAGATATTTTTACAAGCGCGGCAACAGACAATTTGAATTTGACGAAAAAAGCTGGTCGGTTTTCGCGGGAATAGGCCGTAAATTTTCAAATGAGGCGTGGAGCTGGTTCTTCACGTTGAGACATCAGCACACAGAATACAGCGATATTCAACGTGCTATACCCGGTTATGTCGATGATTTAACACCTTGGCAGGGAAATAACCAGACGGCCGAGCTTTTATTGACATGGAATAAATTAGACGAGTACGCTGCTTACCCTAAGGGCTTTATATGGGAGATCGGAGTCGAACAGGCTATGAGGGCTATCGGCGGTGATTTTAGTTACACTAAATATTGGACTCAGGCGAGATTATACGCGTCATTGAATAAATTAGTAGCTGGAATCGCTGATAATGATTTCAACTGGACGGACGAGAATCCGTTATTATTAGCTATGAGACTCAGAATAGGTTCTGCAACTAAGGACGATATACCAGCATTTGCAAAATATTCACTCGGAGGCATGAACACTTTGCGCGGTTATAGTTCGCGTGCATTTGAAGGGAGCAAAATGTTCTTAGGAAACGTCGAAATCAGAATGCCGGTAAATCAAATGTTCTCGATCGTAGCTTTTTACGACATAGGCAACGCTGACGAGTCATTTAAGTGGAATGATTATCACGACGACTACGGACTCGGCGTAAGAATAAAAACTCCCTTTGGAAATGTGCGTGTAGATTATGCTCACGGAGACGAGGAAAACAAGACTTATTTCGGGTTTGGCGAAATGTTTTAGTTTTCTGCTGATTTTCTGCTTCTCCCGATTTTGTCAGCCCTGTTATGCTTTGAGCGTCTCAGGAGTCCCCGATTGGCTGGAAAATGCAGTTACCCGCAGTCTTTCAGCTGTATGGTTGGAGATTCCTGACTCGCCCGAAATTGACAGAGAAGGGACTCTAACTCTTGTTGCTTCACGTTTATTTGCGGGATATTCTGTCAGCGTCAAACTTGTAAATAACTCTCCTGACGTAAAATTTACTGCAAAGTCTGACGAAATTATCAAGCCGGAAATAAAATTAAATGTTCCGGAATTACGCGAGATGGCCTCAAAATGGTTTATTAGTGATATTGCAGGAATGGACAAGAAAATTTTTGCGCTTGTTGAGAAATTGCCGCAAAGTGCTTTTACATGGTCGGACGAGGCACTAAAGGAGGCAGTCAGCAAAATAATAAATTCAGCTCTTCCGGGGTGGGAGTTCTCGCAGCAAATTTTTATCTCGGAAAATTCTACGCTGATAAATATAACTTTCAGGCCCGGTACAGATATGATTCTTGCAGTTAAGCCCGCTTTATTTTCTCGAACTATTCCGGCGATGTTCAGGACGGATTTAGAAGCTAAATTGCTCCCCGAATTAGCACCCTTAATCGGAATCCCGGTAAAATGGGCGCAGCTTCATAAACGCGATATTGAACGGACAGCACGCGAATTTCTTGAGGATAAACACTCAGTCGAGAATTTAAAAGCTGATGTTACTATAAATTTTTCACCCGGTAAAATTTCAGGCATTGACGCAAACGTTGACAGCAAAAATTTCACGTTTCAAATGTGGGTCGCAGCTTATGCAGGAATCGAAGGCAAATATCCCGAAGCAGGAGTTTTTTTCGGCTATGATCCCGATATGAAGTTCAACGCAGGAATCTACGCGGAATTAATTTTTTCCCTTAACGACTTTGACATAACAAGACGACTCGGCGCACGCTTTGAATTATTAAATAATTTCTGGGCAGGAGTCGAGATTCAATGGCCGGAGAACGAATATTTTATCAGAGCTCAATATATCCCCGTGAAAATCCGCCGTCCTTATGCGTTATGGCGCTGGAGTCCTAAACTTGAACAGCACGAGGCCGCAATCGGTTATAGAATCGATGAACATGTTTCGATCGAGATTTATTATAATGACTCAAACAGTGATAAATTAGGCGTGCGGGGAATGTGGCATTTATAAAATTTTAAAGGAGGAGATTATTATTAATTTATTGGAAATAGCAACGAGATTGAACGATCCGAAAATTTCTGTGATAGGCAATAAGGAACGCGAAATAAAGCGAATTTCAAGCCCTGAGGACGCAGACAAAGACTCACTTTGCGTAATATGGGACGTTAAAGCATGTGAGAATTTAAGCCCCGATATAGCAGTCGCCGCAAAAAAAGAGTCCTTCACTCATAATCAAGACGGAATAATTTGTGATAACCCGCGAGCTTTACTCCCGAAATTATTAGCTTTATTCGATGATTCACACGATAAATTAACCGGCATTGATCCCCGCGCGTGTGTCTCGTCGAGTGCGAAAATTGCTGATGATTCATATGTTGCCCCGTTCGCCTTTGTTGGTGATAATTGCGTAATAGACTCAGGCAGCATTATAGAGCCTCATGCAGTTTTGCTAAAAAATGTAAGAGTTGGCAAAAATTGTTTGATTCATTCGGGTGCTGTGATAGGCTGCGACGGTTTTGGCTTTGTGCGCGAGAAAGACTCAATTGTGAAGATTCCTCAAACCGGCGGAGTAATAATCGGTGATAATGTCGAGATAGGAGCATGCACAACTATTGACCGTGCTGCAATGAATGATACTGTAATAGGCAGCGGCACAAAAATAGATAATCACGTTCAAATCGGCCATAATGTGAAAATCGGCAAAAATTGTATTATCTGCTCAATGTCGGGCATAGCAGGAAGTTCAATAATTGATGACAACGTTACAATTTCAGTGCAGGCCGGAATAACAGATCATGTTCATATCGGAGAGCGCACGATAATAGCTGCCCGTTCAGGTGTTACAAATGACATAATGCCAAATTCTATTGTGTCAGGTTTCCCCGCAAGAAATCACAACGACTCAAAACGCGCACTAGTTCTCGCCGCAGATTTGCCAGCACTATATAAACGCGTGAGAATCTTAGAGAAAAAGTTGCAAAAAAATGACTCTTAACGGGAAAATATTATTAGAAGGTGTCGGACTTCATTCCGGCAAAAATTGCGAGTTAATTATATCGCCCAGTGATTCGCCTGAAATTATAATGAACGGCCAGCCCTTGCGAAAATTGAAGTTAAGCGGCACAAACAGAGGCTCTGATTATATTTTCAGTGATGACTCAAGGGTTCGGACGTGTGAGCATGTTTTATCGGCTCTTGCTGGTTTGGGAATCTGGTCGGGCGTAGAATTAACTGTAAATGGCGGAGAAATGCCAGCGTTAGACGGTTGCGCAAAAATGGTCTGTGATGAAATTATTAAGCACTCTGACAAATTAGAAAGCGTGAAGGTTGATTCACTTGAGATTTCAGAGCCGGTTATAATTTCAAACGATGACAAAACGCGATTTATAGCGGCCTTCCCGTGTGATAATCTGCATATTACATATACGGTCGAATATAAATTTATCGGCGCTCAAGTGATGGACTATGATTATTCGCCGGAAAATTATTTAAACGGGATTGCGGGCGCGAGAACTTTTGCATACGAGTCAGATATAAATTATTTGCGTTCTCATGGCATGGCGTTAGGCGGTTCGCTTGATAATGCAGTAGTAATCGGCGAGTCAGGCGTTACAGCAGCAGGAGGACTCCGCTGGGAAAATGAATTTGTCAGACACAAAATTTTGGATTTAATCGGGGATTTAGCAGCAATAGGCCGCCCCCTGAAAGCACATATAATAGCAGTTAGAGCGGGTCATGAGTTACACTTAAAGCTCGCGCAAAAATTGAGAGGAGAATAAATCTTTATGGCTGAACTAGACATACTCGAAATAATGAAGATTTTAAAGCAGCGTTATCCGTTCTTGATGGTCGACAGAATCACAGATTATGACGATACACACATAACGGGCTATAAAAATGTAACTATCAATGAGCCGTTTTTTCAGGGACATTTTCCCGGAGATCCTACAATGCCGGGCGTAATGATTCTTGAGAGTATGGGACAAGTAGCTTCTGTAATGGTCGGAATAAAACTCGGCAAAGAAGGACTCAACAAAATAGCATTTCTCGCCGGAATCGATAACGCAAGATTCAGAAAGCCCGTCAAGCCCGGTGATAAGCTCGTAACAAAAGCTGAATTACTCAAGGTCCGCAGCACTTCAGGAAAAGCAAAAGTCGTCGGCTACGTCAATGATGAAGTTGTTGCAGAAGGCGAGTTTTTGTTCATGCTGGGCAGCACTCTAACAAAGAAGGAGGCATAAAGAATTTGAGCGTTAAAATTCATCCAACGTCAATAGTTTCAAGCAAGGCGGAATTAGGCGACGGAGTAATTATCGGCCCTTTCTGCTTGATTGACTCAGAAGTAAAAATCGGCGCAAACACTGAATTAAAAGCGTATGTCAGCATTCATAATCATGTCTCAATCGGTGAAAACTGCACAATCTGTGAATATACTGCGCTTGGCGGAGACCCTCAAGATCACGGCTATAAAGGTGAAGTCTCATATTTGAGAATCGGCAGTAATAATTTAATCCGCGAAAATGTTACTATGAACCGCGCAACCGGCGAAGGAAATTCTACAATCGTGGGCGATAACTGCTTTATCATGGACGGGGTACACTTTGCGCACAATGTTCATGTCGGCGATTATGTTACAGTTGCAAATAAAGTCGGCTTATCGGGATTTGTGAGCGTCGGAAGTCATACAGTTTTCGGAGGTATGGCCGGAGTTCATCAATTTGTGAGAATCGGCGAATATTGCATGATAGGCGGTTTGTTCAGAGTCGTTAAAGATGTCCCGCATTACACTTTAGCGTCTGGGGATCCTTTGAGATTGACGGGCTTAAATAAAGTGGGACTCGAACGCGCCGGATTTACAGCTGAGACGAGAAAAGAAATTTATAAATTTTATCGCGAGTTATACAAGAAAGATTCAAGATTTACAGACTCGTTAAATGACGCAATCAGCCGTAAATCTGAATATATACCGGAAATCAGACACATAATAGAATTTTACGAGAACTCTAAAAGGGGTGTAACATTCTGGGGCGTTTAATGTATAATTCTGATATTCTCATAGATAATTAAATCAAGAACGGAGGTCTATTTTTATGCAGGAACGTAAGATAGTAAATATCCCGTCATTAATCAGCGATTATTACACGCTCGCTCCTAATCCTGACGACAAGACTCAGCTTGTTTCATTCGGGACATCAGGTCATCGCGGAAGTTCTGCACTTCACAGCTTTAACGAGGCTCATATTATGGCAATTGCTCAAGCCGTTTACGAGCACAGGACAGCCGAGAAAATACCCGGACCCTTGTACATCGGAGCAGACACTCACGCACTAAGTGAACCCGCAATGAGAACTTGTGTAGAAGTCTTAGCAGCTAACGGCGTTGAAATAATCTTGCAGGAAAATTTTGCGCCGACTCCGACTCCTGTTGTATCGCGTGCAATCCTCGAACACAACAGAACGCCCGGAAAAAAGCAGGCTGACGGAATGGTAATAACTCCTTCTCACAACCCCCCAACCGACGGAGGAATCAAATATGACCCGCCAAGCGGAGGCCCTGCAAGCCCTGAAATAACAAGCAAGATTCAAGGCAGAGCAAATGAGCTTATCAAGTCCGGCGAATTTAAGCAGATTAAACGAGTCCCATTTGAGCGCGCAATTAAACTCGATAACGTACATTTTGAAGATTATGTTATCCCTTATGTTAAAGCACTCGCAACCGTCGTCGACATGGAAGCAATCGCTAAATCAGGACTTCACATCGGCGCGGATCCTTTGGGAGGTTCAGGAATTTATTACTGGAAGCCCATAGCAGAAATTTACGGAATTAAGAATCTCGAAGTAGTCAACCCGAATTTAGACCCGACATTTTCATTTATGCCGCCCGATCATGACGGTAAAATCAGAATGGACTGCTCTTCACCGTTTGCAATGGCGAATTTAATCAAGCTGAAGGACTCATATGATATAGCTTTCGGCAATGACACAGACTACGACAGACACGGAATCGTAACGCCTCAAGGTCTCATGAATCCTAACGCATATTTGGCCGTAGCAGTGCAGCATTTATTTACGTCCCGCACAGGTTGGAAGCCTTATGCAGCTGTCGGAAAAACTGTCGTATCAAGTTCAATTATTGACCGCGTAACAGAAGGAATCGGCCGCAAATTATGTGAAGTCCCAGTAGGCTTTAAATGGTTTGTTGAAGGCTTGCTTGACGGTTCTATGGGCTTTGGCGGTGAAGAGAGTGCAGGAGCTTCATTCTTGTGCAAAGACGGTTCAGTATGGACAACTGACAAAGACGGCATAATTATGGATCTCTTAGCTTGCGAAATTACAGCTGTAACAGGAAAGAATCCCGCCCAGCATTACGACGATATAAAGGCGAAATACGGCACGAGCTTTTATGCACGAATTGACACGCCCGCAACTCCCGAACAAAAAGCGGCACTCGGCAAATTATCACCCGACGACATTAAAGCAGACACACTCGCAGGCGATAAAATTACGGCCAAGTTCACGAAAGCACCCGGAAATAATGCATCAATCGGCGGCCTAAAAGTTACGACTCAAAATGGCTGGTTTGCTGCACGTCCTTCAGGAACAGAAAATATTTGCAAGTTATATGCAGAAAGTTTCGTAAGTCCTGAGCACTTAAAGCAGATTCAGCAGGAAGCACAAGCAATAATCGCATAAAATCTCATAAAATATTGCTGTCCTCTCGTTAATATATGAGCAGGGCAGCTTTTATTTTGCGTTAAAATAATTCTGAATGAGTTCTAGCGTTATGAAACATAATTACTCCGCCGTCGTTATCGTCATATACTCGATAAACTAGCAGCAAGTCGCCTTTAACGTGGCATTCCCTGAAATCTTGAAGTTCACCGCTTAATTGATGATCCTTCCATTCAGGCGGTAAAGGCGCGTCATTAGCTATTAATAACATCATAGCTTGTTTTAATACGTTCATGTCATGTTTTCCTGAACGTGAAAGTCTTTCCCAGTCTTTAAGAAAAGTGCTCATCTTTTTTGAATCTCTGGGAAGTTTTGCGCGTTTTTTATCAGCAGTTTTTTTCTTGTCCGTCTTACTAGTCAATTTCATTCCTGCTGCTTTCTTTCTTGTTATGCCAGCTCTTCCAAAATTCCAAAAATTCCTGGCCTTCTGCAATGCTCCTTAACACATCGGGATTAGTAATTAATCTCCCCTCGTCGTACATGCGGTAAACTTTGAATCCCGGATTAGAGGCTTCGAGACGGCGTAATTTTTCCTCAGGCGATATTGTTTCCTGTTCTAATACTTCTGTTGCTGCCATAATAAATTATTCCTCCTTGAATACTTGTGAATCTTTTATGTTCATGCGATAAATTATTATATATTTTATAACAGGACACAGAAATTTATTAAAATAGTACCTGCAAAATATTTAATTCTTTCATAACGTGATAAAATTTTATTCGAGGTGATTTACTATCATGAAAACAGCAGCAATTTTCTTAATAGACGGCTTCGAAGAAACAGAAGCACTCACAACAGTAGATATTTTAAGGCGCGGCGGAGTAGTCGTAACTACAGTATCACTCACAGGACGACAAGAAGTCATCAGCAAAAATAAAATTCCCGTAAGAGCTGACTCAATGTTTGACTCGGTGAAAAACGAAAATTTTGACATGATAATTTTGCCGGGCGGGACTCTTGAAATCGCAAATCATGAAGGTTTGCAGGAGTTAATCAAGAAATATAACGCAGAAGGAAAATATATCGGCGCGATTTGTGCTGCTCCGGCTGCATTGGGTAAAGCTGGAGTCTTAGCTGGACGTAAAGCAGTGTGTTATCCGGGACTCGAACATCATTTAACGGGTGCGTCAAAGGGTTCTGAAATTGTCGAGACCGATGGACATATCACAACAGCAAAGGGGCCGGCTGTAACTCCGTTTTTTGCGTTGAAGCTGCTTGAGATTCTAGAGGGTAAAGCAATGGCAAATGAAGTCGCAGAAGGATTCTTGATTCCCCTCGTTTACACAAAATAGTGTATTGGCCGCTGCCGCCTCGCTCCCACCCACCCCGCTCGGCGGCAGTTCAGACTTTATCGCAGAATATAACTTTCTGAACGTCTCAACATTTTTTCACGATCAAGCGGCTTAACGTTATTCACAATCCATTCACGCATTGACGCGCCTTCCTGTGTGTCCTGCGAAGATGAAAGAAATTCAAGCTCAATCCCCAAATTTTTAGCTACTTCATAAGCAATCAACGGCCAAACTTTGCCAATATCGCCTATAACCGGCAGACTTCCTTCATGACGTGCAAAAGCTGACATTTCCATTCTGAACGGTATTTTTGCGGCTTTAGTCTTCGGGAGTCCCTTGTCAATTGCTTCCTGAACAGTTTTATTTAACTCTACTGCACGGCGCAAATTTTCGTCTAAATCTATCCTGATTAAACTTTTTTCGCGCAAATTATATACAGCCTGCCCGGAATAATCTGCCCAAATTCCGTGTCCTGTGTAGCATTCAAATGGGCCGTCGTGAATCTCCTGAGTCAACGCAACAGCAGACTCAATTATCACATCACATGACGCAAGCATTCTCGAAATTCTCATAGATCTTTCTGAAACAGGAATAGAATCGCCTATCGACATTCCAACCGCACCGCCGCCAACTAACTGAGGAATCGTAACAAGAACGGGAACATTTTTTTTGTCAGCAGCTCCCAACATCGTTTTATCATCACAGCCCCAGCCCGCAACTTTTTCAAACGGGAGGCCGTAAATCCGCGCGAGACTCAATACTTCATGAGCAAGTCTCTCCGTCCTTAGTCCCATAGGATAGGCCATATTTCCGGCAGCTTTTATTATCTCGTTTAATTTCGGGAGATTCTGTCCGCGAGTCAATAAATCGTCGTCTAACGGCATTTCGCGCTTCAATGCGTTAATCTCACTCTCCGTCATGCAGGTAAACTCATAGACATCACCACGCGGCATTTTGCTTAAGTCCATTCCCAAAGATTTAGCGTCAACCCTGAAAACTTTATCGAGAGCACCGGCCATTTCGTGAGCAATTACAGCAGAACTCGTAGAAACAGCGTCAACGATTCCAACTCTAATTAATTCAGCAATAAGAGTCGTTACTCCCTCGTGAATGTTGGGCCCGCTTCCTGTTACGACCATTACCCGCCCGCCGTCTTGCTTTGTCTTTGTGATTACCTCAACGGCTTTATTGAGAGTCTCAAGGCTTCGAGAGTCAAGAGAGTCCCTGAAAAATTCAAGCTGTGAAAGCCCGAATAAATTTCGCATTTATATTACCTCCTTACACTTATAAAATTATTATCACACATAATAATAATCAGTGAGCGTGCAATAATGATTTCAGGAAAAATATATTTCCGCAAAATTAAATTTGACAAAATCGCGATGTTCAAGTAAAATTTCTTTCGTTGTGTTCCACAATAGCGCAATCGGCAGCGCGGATGACTGTTAATCATTAGGTTCCAGGTTCGAGTCCTGGTTGTGGAGCCAATTTTTTTGTGCTTTTATGGCTGTAGACGTTGTTAATTGTGATTCATTTTGTTTTCCTTTTCCTGACTTTCCTGAGCTTTTGACTTGAGTTATTGCTAATGAGTCAGAGGCTCGAATTTTTTTGCGCGTTTATATACATTTATGAGTCTTGATTTTGAGTGCTTGAGGGGGTAATCTTTGCCGAAATTGTTTATTTATAAAGAAAGCTGGATATGAATGCTAATAAAAATTTTACTTGTTCTATTATTCTTCGGGTTAATGCTTGGAATCGGTTTATATTGCCGCAGACATTCAGTTGACGTAAACGGGTTTGTCTTAGCAGATAGATCTGTCGGGCCTTGGCTGTCAGCGTTTGCATATGGGACAAGCTATTTTTCTGCTGTTGTCTTCGTTGGGTATGCAGGCCAGTTCGGGTGGCGTTACGGAGTTGCTGCTACGTGGGTCGGACTTGGGAATGCATTTATAGGCTCATTAATGGCATGGGCGGTGCTTGGCCGTCGTACAAGAATAATGAGTCAATATTTATCAAGTGCGACAATGCCTGATTTTTTCGGGAAGAGATTCACAAGTAATGCTCTGAAAATTGCTGCGTCAGTGATTTGCTTTGTGTTCCTGATACCTTATACTGCGAGTTTATATAACGGCTTGAGTCGTTTATTCGGGATGGCGTTCAAGATTGATTATTCATTGTGCGTTATTATTATGGCAGTCTTGACCGGAATTTATGTAATCGCAGGCGGATACATGGCGACGGCTATAAATGATTTCATTCAGGGAATAATTATGCTTGCGGGAATAATTGCGGTTGTTCTTGCAGTGCTTGAGAGTAAAGGCGGACTCTTTGAGGCATTAGCGGGAATATCAGAAATTGCAGATCCTAAAGCAGCTACAACTCTTGCAAAATCACGGGGAGTCTTTGCGTCATTCTTCGGGCCTGATCCTGTTAATTTGCTGGGAGTAATAATTTTAACGAGTCTCGGCACGTGGGGACTTCCTCAAATGGTGCAGAAATTTTACGCGATAAAGAACGAGAGCGATATTTCAAAAGGTACGATTATATCAACTTTATTTGCGCTTGTAGTTGCGGGAGGCTGTTATTTTCTGGGCGGTTTCGGACGTTTGTTCACGTCGCAATTAGATCCGGCCGGTTTGGGAGTTCCTGTTGAAGGCTATGACTCAGTAATTCCGGTTATGTTGTCTGGACTGCCTGATATTTTGCTGGGAGTTGTCGTAATTCTTGTATTATCGGCTTCAATGTCGACTCTTTCATCGTTAGTGCTTGCGTCAAGTTCGACCCTGACTCTTGATTTGCTGAAGGATCACGTAATAAAGCAAATGGACGAGAAGAAGCAATTATTTATTATGAGAGTCTTAATCGTGATATTTATAGCAATTTCCGTTATATTAGCTTTGATTCAGTATAAATCAAATGTTACGTTTATTGCGCAGTTAATGGGAGTCTCGTGGGGAGCACTGGCGGGGGCATTCTTAGCACCGTTTATGTACAGTCTTTATTGGAGGGGAGTCAGTAAATTATCATGCTGGGTAAATTTTTTATTCTCAAGCGTTGTAATGACCGCAAATATTTTCGTGCGTGCTGATTTTCCCGTCTTGCTGCAATCACCCATTAATGCCGGAGCTTTCTGCATGTTAGCGGGATTTATTATCGTTCCGGTTATAAGCATTCTCACGCCCAAACCTGACAAAAAATTTGTTGATGATGCATTCTCGTGCTACACAAAGACAGTTACTGTCAGACAGTCTAGCGCGCTGGGTGATGAGTAATAAAATTTTTGCCTGTCCGTGTTACCGGGCGGGCAATTAACTTTTGCATAACATTCACTCATTTAATACAGTTTTCCCGGCCTCGACCGAGTGAGTCAGCCAAACATTTCCGCCTATCACGCAATTATCGCCGATTCTTGTATCACCGCCCAAAATAGTAGCTCCTGCATAAATTATCACGTTGTCGCCTATATCCGGATGACGCTTGATTCCCTTAACTAATGAGCCGTCAGAAGCAACCGCAAAACTTTTCGCCCCGATTGTAACATGCTGATATAATTTCACGTGTTCGCCAATTGTCGCAGTCTCGCCGATTACAACTCCTGTGCCGTGATCAATAAAAAAATATTTCCCGATTGACGCACCCGGATGAATATCAATCCCCGTTAATTTATGGGCATATTCAGTAATTATTCGCGCGATTAAATTTGCGTGCATTAAATAAAGTTCGTGAGCAATTCTGTACGCGCTTATTGCAGTAAATGCAGGGTAAGATAAAATTATTTCATCAAAACTCTTTGCGGCTGGGTCTCCCTGATAGGCTGCTTGAATGTCAGTGATTAAAATTTTGCGAATTTCCGGTAATTTTGCGATGAGTCCGGCTGTAATTTTTTCTGACTCGTTATAATTGCCCGTTATTCTTGTGAGAGAGCTAATTAATTTTTTGCACGCAAGATTTAAATTTTCGAGTATGCTTATTTTTTCGGGATTCACATGAGCGGGAAACATTGCCGATTGAATGTCCCTGAAAGCTGACTCGGTTTGTTCGCGGATTCCGTTGAAAGACTCGCCGTCGCCAGCCGTCAAGGATTCAAGTTCTTTGCTGGTAGATTTCAAGATTTCGTCAAGATGCATGATTTATTCTGCAAATAATTCTGTTGATAAATAGCGTTCTCCGTTGTCTGGGAAAATTGCGACGATATTTTTTCCGTTATTTTCCGGTCTGCGTGCGAGTTCAATTGCGGCAGTTAAAGCAGCTCCCGACGAGATTCCCACTAAAACGCCTTCAAGTTTTCCCATGAGTCTAGCGTTAGTGAATGCGTCTTCGTTCTTGACCGTGATAATTTCGTCATAGATTCGAGTATTCAAGACTTCAGGTACAAAACCTGCGCCGATACCTTGAATTTTGTGCGCACCCGAACGCCCCGACGATAAAACAGGAGAATTAAACGGTTCGACAGCGAAAATTTTTATGTTGGGATTCTGAGATTTCAAATATTCGCCGACTCCGGTTAAAGTTCCGCCCGTCCCAACGCCTGCAACAAAAATATCAACTTGTCCGCTTGTGTCATTCCAAATTTCCGGGCCTGTTGTTAATTTATGAATCTTAGGGTTTGCAGGATTCACAAATTGTCCGGCAATAAAGCTGTTAGGAATCTCATTTGCAAGCTGTGAGGCCTTCTCGATAGCTCCCATCATACCTTTTGCGCCTTCGGTTAAGATTAATTCTGCGCCGTAAGCCTTCATTAACTTTCTGCGCTCAATCGACATTGTTTCGGGCATAATGATTATAACGCGGTAACCTCTAGCAGCTGCGACGGAAGATAAGCCGATTCCAGTATTGCCGCTTGTAGGTTCAATTATGACGCTGCCGGGCTTGAGTCTTCCGGATTCTTCTGCGTCGTCGATCATTGCTTTAGCGACTCTGTCTTTGACGCTTCCGGCCGGGTTAAAGTATTCGAGCTTGGCCAAGATTTTCGCTGACAAATTAAAATGTTTCCCGATTCGCGTTAATTCCAAAATTGGCGTGCTGCCGATTAACATATCTGCTGACTTGTAGATCATAATAATAAATTCCTCCCTATAAAAATTTTTATTGATATTCACAATAAAGCCCTAACGTAATAAGTATTCGAGCCTTACTAAAATTTTCGCCGACAAATAAATATTTTGCTGACTTAAATAAATTCCTCCTTGTAAAATTTTTTATTGATATTCACAATAAAGCCCTAATGTAATAAGTATTCGAGCCTTACTAAAATTTTCGCCGACAAATTAAATATTTTGCTGACTTAAATAAATTCCTCCTTGTAAAATTTTTTATTGATATTCACAATAAAGCCCTAACGTAATAAGTATTCGAGCCTTATTAAAATTTTCGCCGACAAAATAAATATTTTGCTGACTTAAATAAATTCCTCCCTATAAAAATTTTTGCATGATATAGTGAAAAAACTTTCATATCTATAACAAGCAAAGTCAAAAGCTAAAACCTTTTCACAACTTACAACCGGAACCGATTGTGTGTCATTGGCTGCACTGACATGAAAAAGTTATAAGATACACGCAAATAGACTCAGTGCGCGAACGAAATTATTTAATTACTCGTGAAAAAATTTGTGAATAAATTAGAATCCTGAACAGAGGCAACAACAACAGCAGTATAAACCCTTATGAGTCAATGCAAATATTAAAGAATTATTATACATACTGTTTCACCCCGATAAATAATAAAAATTTTACTGCGTGAAAATATAACATGTAAAACGCTTTTAATCAAGTGTAAAATATGTGATAAAAATTTACAGGAGGCTTGATGAATTTTGCTTGATGTAATTCTCGAATATCTGCCGTACGCTTTAGTAACAACTACAACACCGGGACCAAATAATTTAATGTGCCTTTATGCCGTAAGCTCAGAAGGTTGGTCGGGAGGGCGCAAATTAATATCAGGAATCTTTACCGGCTGTACAACTTTATTAATTTCGAGCATATTATTTTGTCATCAATTGAATGAATATGTGCCGGGACTCGTGAAATATTTAAAATATGTCGGAGCTGCTTATATTATCTGGCTGGCTTTACGCATTGCAACGAGTAAACCAGGAAAGAGTCAAGAACGTGCGATAACTTTTAAAAGCGGGCTTCTTCTTGCGCTGACAAATATAAAGATGCTGCTATATTTCATTACTATTTTTACGGTTTATATAATTCCGTCGGGAGCAAATTTATATAATTTATTTGTGCATGGGCTAATAATTTTATCAATCAGCGTTTTAACGTGGTTCACGTGGGGTGCGGCTGGGAGTCTCCTGCAAAGAGTCATAGCAAAATATTACAGACCGTTTAATATTCTCATGGGCATTATTTTATTATGGTGCGCGGTGAAAATTGTCATGTGATATAATGAGCTTATACAAATTCCCGAATATAAATAAATATTTTTACAACTACATTTGCAACTACAAAAATTGTGCGTTGTTTAATAATTTGCAAGATCTCACGGAGAAAAAATTTTTCTTAACGCGTAAAAAATTTCCCGGTCGAAAATATTTTAATCAACCGGGATTAATTGCGCAAAATTATTTATTTCGTTCGGTTATTACTCTTCTATTATTTCTATTTCCTGATCATCATCTGGAGCATGAAAATTTTGATTTCTTTCTTTTCGTTTGTAATAGTCAATTGCAATATCTGCCGACCAGTCATTTGCGATTTCTTCATTGTGTCTGCTGTAGCTCATTGCGCGTGAAACATTTTCAAATACTATGTCAGTTCCGCGGCTGTCTGCAACGTAATTAACGGCTCTACGGGCGGAAATTCCTAAATTTTTGGCTGTTGTTATTGCGTCGATATTTGCTCCGATGAACAAGAACTCCCAGCCGTATTTTTTCTTTTGATTCTCGATCATGTGCTTAATTTTCGGGCCTGTAAATCTCCTGCTTGCATTCTCGTAGCCGTCAGTGATTATCACAAAATTTGTGTGTTCGGGTACGTCTTCGGGCTTGGAGTATTTATGAATCCTTCCGATATGATCAATTGCACTGCCGATTGTGTCAAGAAGTGCTGTACTTCCGCGCGTAAAATATTCGTCCTCTGTCATATTTTCTATCAGCGATAAATCGACTCTATCGTGCAAAACTTCTTGAACATCATCAAATAAAACCGTTGAGACAATAGCTCTGCCGGGTTCCTTTTTTTGTTTCTCGATAAGCGAATTGAATCCGCCTATAGTGTCGCTTTCAAGACCTGACATCGAGCCGCTTCTGTCGAGAATAAATACCATTTCCGTTAAATTATTATTGACCTTCTCAGCTGGTTTATCGTCATGAGGTTCAATAGCATCGCAAAATTTTTCGAGTTCATCACTCATAAAAGAATCTAACACGGGCATAATGAGATTCTCAATTTCTGCGGGAATTTCCCACATACCTTGCGCGATTGCTCCTGTCATACATGCAATTGTGTCAGAATCTCCGCCGATTGATACTGCATTGCGTATAGAGTCCTCGAAATCATCTGCTTCAAGAAATGCAATAATAGCTTCAGGCACAGACCCTTGACAAGTCGCGTCAAAATAATAATCCGGCCTTATTTCGTCAAGAGTGCGGTTTAAATCGTAATTATATTTTATGCTGATGTAGGATTTAATATCTTGTTTGCTTTTGCCCGTGCGAGCTAAAAAAATTGCTGCTGCTATTGCTTGTGCGCCCTTAATTCCTTCGGGGTGATTGTGAGTAACTTCTGCGCTTAACCTTGCGAATCTCTCGACAGTGTCCAAGTCATCAAAGTACCACGCGACCGGAGAAACTCTCATAGCTGACCCGTTGCCGAAACTTTTAAACGGTGTTGTATTTCTTGAACGCAGCCACGTTTTAAACATTCTTCCGTAACCTGCATCGGGATAACGTTTACCGAATTGCTTCATAGAATTTATTAATGCCGCCTTAAATTTTGTCTCGCTTATCTCGCTGCCCTTCTTGAACTCGCACAAAGCATGAGCAACGGCCATTGTCATTACAGAGTCGTCCGTAAATTGCGAGTAGGGACTCACAAGATCAAAATCTTTCGCCTTAATGTTGTTAAATTCATAGATACTGCCAATTACATCGCCTATAATTGCGCCTAATAACATAAACAATCATCTCCATAGTTAAAGATAATGTGCTATAATAACTAATATAAAACTTTCTAGGGATTTCGTAGTAACTGCTCTTAACCAATACATTTATTATATCAATTTTCGTGATTTTTTCAATATCCGTAGAATAACTCTTGACAAATTTAATATAACATGTTAATCATAAATTTTTTCAGAAGTCTTAGCTATGATAAACGAATACGGCTACAAGATAAATTATCGCGCTAAAATATTTTTCCGCCAACCTGTTTAAAATGTTGTTACGGGCATTGGCCAAATTTTATTGAATAATTTCCGAGCTTTATTTTATTTCCTGCACTAAACCGGCGGAGCTTAATGTTATGTTATAGCAAATGAACTTAAAATTTTGCCGTAAATCTGCCTTTTTGCGGGAAAACTAATTAATAGCGCATACATTAGAGCATAAAATTTATTGTAACTCTTGACATTACATCAATGCGATTATAAAATTTCTCATGTTGTAACAAATATAATTACATGACAGGAGAGAAAATTATTTATGAAAATCGCAGTTGTAGCAGCAAACGGCAAAGCAGGACGCTTAATCGTCGAAGAGGCAGTAAATCGCGGACTCGATGTTACAGCAATAGTTCGAGGCGAGAACAAGACGAAAGCAGCTCATTCAATCAAACGTGATATTCTTGACATTAAAGCAGATGACCTGAAAAATTTTGATGTTGTTATTGACGCATTCGGAACGTTTGACCCTGACACTTTACACCTTCATAGCGAGACTCTAAAAGTTTTGTGCGATGCTGTGAGCGGGACTCAGACTCGTTTATTAGTTGTCGGCGGCGCAGGAAGTCTCTATCTCGACAAGACTCACACGCAGCAATTATATAAGACTCCTGATTTCCCGAAAGATTACAGACCTTTAGCAGCTGCACAGGCTCAAGAACTCGACGAACTAAGAAAGCGTAAAGACGTTAAATGGACGTTTGTGAGTCCGGCAGCAGATTTTCAGGCAGACGCACCGAGAACAGGAAAATATATTCTTGCGGGCGAAGAATTTACGTTAAATTCAAAGGGTGAAAGCATTATCAGTTATGCAGATTACGCAATTGCAATGATTGACGAGGCTTTGAACGGGAATCACATTCAGCAAAGAATTTCAGTAGTAAGGGAGTAATCTATAATGAGAAAAATTTTAGCGGCTTTATTCGTGTTAGCGTTAATGGCTTCGGCTTCTTTTGCTTCTGTCAGCGTAGGAAATATGAACGTTTACAATTTCGATAATATCAAGCTCCACGCTTACGGGACGGGCGACAACATGAACGATTTTTGTTATTTGCTTGAGACTTCGGACGGGCTAGTTTTAATTGAGTCGACTGCTTATAGAGAAAATGTTCAGTCAATGGCAGATTATATTAAATCACTGGGAAAGCCTTTAACGGGTGCTTTATTCTCATATCATCCAAACGGTTATAAATCTTACGGCGATATAAAAATTTATGCCACGTCAAGCGCATTAAAGAGCTGGGCTGAAGGCGGAAGTGTTTGGAATCTCACAAAAAGTTTTGTTCAGGCGAGCGGAGAAAAAGTTGCTGAAGATTTGCCGGACTCAGCAGAAATAATCAAAGAGGGTCAGACTTTGACTCTTGCAGGAATAGAATTTAAAATTTTGCACGAGTCCGACGGTGAAGGCTACGGAATCGAAATCCCCGCAATTAATGCCGTTTATCGTCATATGTTAGGTTCAAAGACTCATAATATTTTGCCGGCACTAGCATATATTGAAGCAGAAATTGCAGAGTTAAAAGAATATCAGGCGAAAGGTTATTCACTGATTTTAACGAGTCATAATGCCCCAGAAGGAAAAAATGCAGTCAGCGAAAAAATTTCATATCTTGAAAAAGTTTTAGAGCTTGCTAAAACCTGCAAGAATCGCGAAGAATTTATCTCAAGCGTAAAAGCTGCTTTCCCTGACTATAACGGCGAGGCTTATTTACAGATGAGTGCGGGAGCTTTGTTCAGCAAATAAAATAGTTTATAATCTTGGCATCGGTCAACTTGGCCGGTGTCATTTTTTTTGCGGGGAGGTAGTGAAGATTCAAATTTCAAGCAGATTCACAATAGCAGTACATATTTTGACATGCATAGATTATTTCAGCGGTGAGTTTGCGGTAACGAGTGATTTTCTTGCGTCAAGTATTCAAGTCAACGCGGTTATAATCAGAAAAATTATCTCACAGCTCAAAGCAGCCGGAATGATTGATATTAAGCGCGGTAAAACTGGCATGAAATTAGCAAAATCTCTCGAAAAAATTACGCTCTATGACATTTACAAAGCTGTTGACTGCGTAGAGGGCGATTTATTTCACTTTCACGAGAATCCTAATCCTAAATGCCCGGTCGGGAAGAATATTCATTTTGCGCTGGATAATTATTTGCACGAGATTCAATCTGCAATGGAGGAAAAATTAAAGTCTTTCACCGTCAAAGATGTTGCAGCAAGAATAAAATAACCCCCCGTTTTTATCGAGGGGCACAAAATTTTTTATGATAACACGCTTAAATCGCCGGTTTCTCTGAATAATTTATTACACTTCACGAGGATTGCGAGTCTATTTGCGCGCACTTTCTCGTCTTTGTCCATGACCATAACACTTTCAAAGAATGAAGCTACAACCGGTGATAATTCAGCTAATAATTGCGTTAAAGTCTCCCAGTCATACGAGGCGAGCGCATTTTTTACGGGTGACTCAAGTCTCATTACTTCCCTGAATAAATCTTTTTCTGCGGGAATGGTCATCAATGACTCGTCAGGGTTTGAGTCTTCCATGTTGGGAGCGTTCTTCTGCAAAATGTTCTTGACTCTTACTGCCGAGCTTACTAACTCCGTGAACCATTCATTTGATTTTACGCCGTTAAGGGTCTCGATTAATTTCAACGCCTGACAAGGAACATCACCCGCGACAGAAATTCCCAGCGTTACAAGTGAATAATCAAATCCGCGTTCACGTAATTGCACATGAAGTCTCTGTCTCATGAAGTCTAAAATTTTCGCGCAAATTTCATCATCAACGCCGTTAATTTTGCATGACTCTTTTACTGCGTCGGCCATGTTGAAATTATATTTTCGCGCAAATAAAATTTCGTTGATACACCTTGCAGCGCGTCTTAAAGCGTATGGGTCTTGAGATCCGGTCGGTTCGAGTCCTACTTTGTGGCAGGCTGTAATAATATGCACTCTTTCAGCGAGTCCGAGTACAGCTCCTACACTGTCAGTCGGTGTCTTATCTTGAGCGTTCTGGGGTAAATATTGCTCATGGAGTGCAAGAGAGACTCTATGGTCTTCACCGCTTGCCTTTGCGTATTCACGTCCCATAATGCCTTGTAATTCCGGGAACTCGAACACCATATTTGTAACGAGATCCGCTTTTGACAAGTAAGCAGCCCTGTCAACGAGTGAAGCTATATCGTTCATGTTATATTTTTCGCAGAACCATAAAGCTAATTGACGTGTGAGCATGACTTTATCATAAACGCTGCCGAGTTTTTCCTGATAAGTAACACTTTTGAGTCTGTCAACATATGAAGCAAGCGGGATATTTCTATCTTCGTCCCAGAAAAATGCAGCATCTTCGAGTCTAGCGCGTAAAACTCTTTCGTTGCCTTCACGGATTATATTTATATCTGATACGTGATTATTGCTGACTCCGACGAAATAATTTGCAAGTTTCCCGTTTTTGTCTTTATTGCGGACGGCTAAATATTTTTGATTCTTCTTCATTGAGGTAGTAAGCACTTCTTCGGGGATTTCGAGATAGCGTTTATCGAATGAACCTGCAAAAGGCACAGGGAACTCAACGAGATATAAATTTTCCTCTAAAATCTTTGGATCCATCTCGACCTCTAAATTTCCCTCAAAATCTTTCTGAAGGTTTGCTATTGCGCTTTTCATTTTCTGGAGGCGTTTTTCTTGATCGAGAATTACGTTATTGTCGTATAAAATATTCATGAAATCATCAGCGTTATTTACTTCGATAACTTTTTTGCCCATGAATCTATGACCGCTCGTTAATCTTCCTGAAGTAACATTACCGAACTTGAACGGTATAATTTTTTCGTCAGCAAGTGCGAGAATCCAGCGAATCGGCCTAGCGAATCTCACTCCGGAATTATCCCAGTACATACTTTTGGGGAATGTGAGTCCCGAAATAAGACCGCTCAAAATTTCCGGTAATACATCAAGAGTGCTGCGGCTTTCCTGCTTGACTTCTGCTGCGATATATTTAACTCCGTTTACTTCCATTTCTTTGAGGTCATTTATGTCAACTTTGCGGCTTTTTGCGAAACCTATTGCGGCGCGTGTGGGTGTTCCGTTTTCGTCGTAAGCTGCTGACAAAGGAGGCCCCTTGAGCATTTCAACGAGTGCATTTTGTATATCGCTGACGTTGCTGGCCATTAAAACGAGTCTTCTAGGTGTTGCATATGTCTTAACGTCTTTAAATTCTATGCGGTTTGCGGTGAAAGATTCTTCTGCTTTCTGCTTGAGTGATTCTAAAGCGTCGGGAATGAATCGAGACGGGATTTCTTCTGTTCCTATCTCGAGTAAAACATTTTTAATCGGCATTGTTAAATTATTCTCTCCTTATTCGTCAAAAAATGTCCCAGTTGAATTAGTAAACTTTTCCATTAACGGGAAATTCATTTCTTCGCGTTGTTTTCTGTAGGCTGCGGCACATCTGCAGGCAAGTGCTCTGACTCGTGAAATATAGCTTGTTCGTTCGGTTACGCTGATTGCGTTTCTTGCGTCGAGTAAATTAAACGTGTGAGAACTCTTCAGCACATAATCATAAGCGGGCAAAACAAAGCCTTTATCGAGAATCCGGCCTGCTTCAGCTTCGTACATGTTAAATAACTGGAATAACATATCAGTGTCTGCGTCCTCGAAATTATAATGTGAGTGTTCGATTTCGCCCTGTAAATGAACGTCGCCGTAAGTTACTTTGCCTGACCACGTTAAATCATAGACGCTGTTTACTTTCTGAACGTACATAGCGATTCTTTCGATTCCATATGTTAATTCAGCGGGAACAGACTCCATGTCTAAGCCGCCTAACTGCTGAAAATATGTAAACTGCGTTATTTCCATTCCGTCAAGCCAGACTTCCCAGCCGAGTCCCCATGCGCCTGTTGAAGGGTTTTCCCAGTCATCCTCAACGAATCTAATATCATGTTCTGACGGGTCAATGCCGAGCGACGCAAGACTCTCAATGTAGAGCTCCTGAATGTTTGCGGGTGCGGGTTTAATTATTACCTGATATTGATAATAATGTTGAAGTCTATTAGGGTTCTGGCCGTACCTGCCGTCTGATGGTCTTCTTGAGGGTTCGACGTAAGCGACTCGCCAAGGTTCGGGGCCCAAGACTCTTAATGCTGTAGCGGGATTCATTGTTCCTGCTCCTACTTCAATATCATAAGGCTGCTGGACTACGCAGTCATGACGGCTCCAGAAATTTTCAAGCCTGAAATATATTTCTTGGAAATTCAATTTATTAGCACTCCTTTATTATTTACTCCGCGTTGTTCTAGTTGCTAACTGCGGATGTGTTGCCAAGTACGGAAGGGGATTAACGGGTTTGTCATTAATCCTGACTTCAAAATGTAAATGTTCGGTTGAAGCTCTGCCGGTTCTGCCGACGTAGCCGACGACCTGCCCGACTGTTATGCGCTGGCCTTCTCTTACTGCTACAGCGTTGCAATGAGCGTAAAGAGTTTTGACTCCTCCGCCGTGATCCATCAAGACAAAATTTCCGTAGCCTCTGAAGCCCGGTGTTGAATTATTGCCGGTTCTCGCGACTACACCTGTTCTAGCTGCTTTAATGGGAGTATTTAACGGCATTGGAATATCAATTCCCGCGTGTTTGCGTGATCCTCTTGGCCCGAAACCTGATGTAACTTTGCCGTCGACTGGCCATAACATTTTACCGTTGAGAGCTGCTAAATTAGGTACGTAATTATCGTTAGGTCTTCTTGGCGGTGTGTAAAAATATGGCTGTAAATAGTCGGGAATTGTCCCGAAAGTGTGATCTAAATCTGTGAGGCTCGGACGTTTGGGCGCAGCGTTTGCGGGAAGTCTGACAACTTCTACTTTATCACCGGAAATTACGAGTCTCATCGGGCCTGTTGCGGGGTCTCCGTTCGGTGAAAGAATTATAATCGGATCCATTAAACCTGGAATCTTGTTCGGGTCTTCTGCACGTTTTTGAGCGTCGGCTAAAATTTTATCGGGTTTAGAATCGCTTTTTGCAGGAGGTGTAACGGGTGCGGGTTTTGCTGCTGGTAAAACTGGACTCACGGGCGGAGTAGAAATATTTACAGGTTTAGGCTTGTTAATAGGAAGTGAGGCCGAATAATTTAATTTTCCCCTGTTCTGCCAGACTGCTAATAGATCCGCGTGATTCTTCGGCAAATAAATAGAAGTTCCCGGCTTTATGTCCTGTGAGCTTGTAGCATTTGCCCATAAAATGTCTTCGATCGTGAAATTATGCATTATGCAGTAGTGATTTAATTTTTCCATTCCTATTGATATATCTTCGTCAAATGTAAGAGTCTCCCATTTTGCTGCGTAACTTTTTGACGCTATTATAAATGTGCTCGCTAAAATTATTCCTGTCAAAAATTTTCTATATCTATATAATAAATTCATTATTAATCACTCCCATAAATAATTATTGCTTATTATAACGTGTAAAGGCGTAAAATTTTATAATTTCTGGAAAAATAAAATCAGGACTCACGAAGGAAAATCCCGCGCAAATCCTGATTTATCAAATTATGAGTCAGTGTGTTAATGAGTCTGCTTCAAGTTTACTGATATGACAGGTTTATAAATTATTCTGGCCTCAAGCCATGCAGATACAGTAACGCAATAATTTTCGGGGACGTTATAAATTTCTTCGCCGTTCTCGTCAAAAAATGCTGCGCTGTCATTGTTTGAGTCATCTTCTTGGCCGTTCGGGAATGAGTGCCAGACCAATAAAGAATTTTCCGGGACTCTTTCATCAAGCGACACTGTAAATTCATATAAGCCGCTTTCTGTTACTTGTATATCGGGAAGAATCGCAGCAATCATGAAATTATCGTTTGAGACAAGACCTAATGCACCCGCAGAAAGTTCTATAATTTCAGGCTGAGTCAATGCGCTCAAGTTTTCATTATTTGACGTTGATTCGGATTCGCTTACTGATTCTGATTCTGAATTAGAGTCAGAGTCTGCTGAATTTGTCGTATCAGCCTCTTTAACAGTAAGAGTCAATTTTTTGCGTTTGCTTCCTGCTTCATTAGCGACGGTAACATAAAATTTAAATTTGCCGCTTTCTTTAGGAGTGCCCGAAATTTTGCCGTTACTGCTGATTGATAACCATGCGGGCAAGTCTTCACCCGACCACGTTAAAACAGGGCTTCCGGACGCTTCGAGGGTGAAATTATAAGATTGTCCGACTCTGGCTTCTGTGAGTGAACTTGTTAAAATTTTCGGCTTGATTGCCTTAATCGTGAGCTTGACATTTTTTGTGTCGCTGCCTGCTGAATTTGTTGCAGTGATTGCTACAGTTCCCTTGAAAATATGAGTTGGCGTTCCTGTAATTATTCCCGTATTAGGATCAAGAGTCAAACCTGACGGGAGGCCTTCAGCTGTCCAAGTTACAGGCTTATCGCCATTTTTGAGAGTCAATGAGCCGTAGAAATTCGTATGTACAAAAGTTTTCGGCAGAGATGAAGTCTTTATTTTCGGAGGAACGGGAGTAATTGTAATACTGTAAGGCTTCTCGACGTAAGAATTTCCGTCACCTGCTCTTAGTGTAAAATTGAATGTGCCGATCTCTTTAGGTTTGCCGGAGATTTTACCTTTAGCGAGAGTCAGACCTTCAGGAAGTGAACCGCTTGAAATTGTCCATTGAAGTTTAGTAGCAGATAAGCCTTTACTTGTAAATTTACCCTTATAACTTTTTCCGCTAATACCTACGGGCAGTGAATAATCTGTGATGTCATAAACAGCGAGTTTGACACTTTTTGTATGCTGGCCGGCTGAATTAATGAACGTTACAGAGAGACTATAATCCCCCGGTTGTGTAGGAGTTCCGGAAATTTCGCCCTGAGTGTTAATGTTCAAGCCTGCGGGGAGATTCTTACAAGATACGCTGGTTAATGTGCTGCCGGTGAAGTCAATTTTTGCGCTGTAAGACTTGCCTGCTGCTCCTGAAATTAGAGTCTTTGTTGTAATCTTGGGCTTGACTGGTTTCTCAATGATTATAGTGAAGGTTCTAGAGTCATTGCCTGCGGTGTTGCTAGCTTTGACAGCAAATGAAAAAGTACCGGCCTTAGTTGGAGTGCCTGAAATTACGCCGTTATTTGCGAGAGTGAGTCCGTCCGGTAAATTGCCGCTGCTCTTCTGCCAAGTTATAGGCGTTGTGCCTGATGCTGCAAGAGTAACGGAATAATT
>JAFSXS010000088.1 GCA_017443945.1 Synergistaceae bacterium | reverse complement strand
CACCCACCCACCCGAATTGAAGGGGTAGCGCGAATAGGCAAAAATTTGCTGTAAGACTAATACTAAAAAATGTGTATTATTTAAAGCGGAAGGAGAGAAATATTTTATAATGATAAAACTCGAACACTTGAAAAAAGTTTATCCGAATGTTACGCCCATAAAAGATTTAAGCGCAGAGATTCAAGACGGTGAAATAATTTCCATCATTGGGCCGTCCGGAACTGGTAAAAGCACACTTTTACGCTGCATTAATTTACTTGAGAGACCAACGAGAGGCAAAATTTTCTTTCACGGTCAAGAAATTACTCACAAGCACTGTAATATACCTTTAGTGCGTCAAAAAATGGGAATGGTCTTCCAGTCATTTAATTTGTTCGGGCATCTCACAGTGATAGAAAATATTATGTTAGCTCCCGTAAAATTAAAGCATGTTTCACGTCAGGACGCTTACGACAACGGCATTAAATTATTGCGTCAGGTCGGACTCGTCAATAAAGCCCTGAATTATCCTGATGAATTATCCGGAGGCCAGAAGCAGAGAATCGCAATAGCCCGCGCTCTTGCAATGGATCCCGAAGTAATTTTATTTGATGAACCTACCAGCGCGCTTGACCCGACTATGATCGGCGAAGTTCAAGCAGTTATCAGAGAGCTTGCAGGCACAGGAAAAACTATGATGATTGTTACTCACGAAATGAAATTTGCGCGTTCAATAGCTACACGCGTTTTTTATCTCGATGAAGGCGGAATTTACGAGGAAGGCACCCCCGATAAAATTTTTGTTAATCCCGAACGTGAGAAGACCCGCAGGTTTATACGCAATCTCAAAGTTTTAGAAATCGTGATAGACTCGCATACTTTCGATTTTCCCGGCATTGTCTCGCAGATTGAGTCTTACTGCAACAAAAATTTAGTCCCCTCACGTATAGCCAATCATTTGCAGTTAGCTTGCGAGGAATTAACGAGACAAATTTTACTGCCCGTCATGAATGAGCCGGAAATAAAATTTACTGCTGAGTACTCAGAGTCAGATAATAAAATTGACGTGAAAGTCTCATACAACGGGGAAAAATTTAATCCGTTCGACAGTGATAATAATTTGTCCGTGTCAATGCTGCAAAAAATTACGAAAGATTTTAATCACGAAATGAGTAATGACGGCTCAAATGTAGTAAAATTCTCTGTGTGATATTCCAGAATGAAAGGCGGATAGGTGTATGAAAAAATTTCTTTGCGCTTTACTGGCTTGTCTGCTCGTTGTATCTTTTGCGGGCTTGGCTTGTGCAAAAAAATTGAATATTGCTTTTGTTACGTTCGGTGATGTGGAGTCAGACCCGTTTTATCGCGAAAACTACAGCGGCATTCAAGCATTTATTAACACTCATCCCGGCGCAAGAGTTAAAGTTTTCAAGGGTGCAAAATTAAACGCTCCTAACGTTAAAAGAGTGTTTGCTAAGGCTGTAAAAGCTTCGGACGTTGTTATTTATTCTGATGGTATATTGCCCGAAGTCGCCGAAATCGTTAAAGCCAATCCGAGAGTAAAATTTATTCTCACTCAAGAATGGCTCACTGACAAAAACGGGAAAAATTTCGAGCTTCCCAACGTTAAAGCATTGTGCTTCAGAGAAGATGAATCGGGATTCTTGGCCGGTCTTGCTGCTGCACTCACAAGCAAAACAAAAAAAGTCGCTTCCGTTCATGGTGTAGCAATTCCCAGTAATATAAGATTCAAAAACGGCTTTATCGCGGGCGTTCATTATGCTAACGAGAAATATAACACAAATGTAAATATTGTCGAGCTTCCCGAATACGGTGCTATTGATACAACCGGAAATTTTGTAGGCTCGTTCAAGAATGCTGCTAAAGGAAGAATCATCGGCAAGGCTTTAATTGATTCTGGCTGTGATGTAATATTTGCTTCAGCTGGCGAGTCAGGGAACGGCGTAATTGATTCCGCAAAAGATTCCGGCAATGTCAAAATAATCGGCTGTGATACGGATCAATTTGATTTAGGCTTTGACGGCGACAAAAATATCATTCTCACAAGCGTTATAAAGTTGATTGCTCCTCAGATTTTAGGCGCATTGAATGACATAGATTCTAATTATTTCAGTAGCGGAAATTATTTATTAGGCGCAAGTTCTCACGCAATAGGATACGTCAAGGGCGAGCATTGTTTGTTAGACTCTGACGTGAGAGAAAAATTAGATTCAGCTCTTGATATGATGAAGTCCGGAGAATTAATCCCGCTGAAATAATCGGCAGGAAATAATATATATTTATTAGGAGGTAAATTTTTATTATGAAGAAAATTTTTGCGTTATCGTTGTTAGTCGTTATGTTAGCTGCGTCATGTGCAAGTGCTGCGGTTACAGTCGGCCGTCACAGCATGTTGAATTTCACCGAGTCCGAACTTGTCAAGCTCATGCAGGAAAGCACCCAGCGCGAGTTTTTTGTCGGTCTTGATGTTACTGATATTGCAATAAAATTTTATGATTCGCTCGTTTTACTGCAAATGGCTCTGAATAAAGGCGAAGTCGAAGTATTGAGTCTTCCTCAATGTGTCGCAGAATACATGTTAGACGCAAATAAAAATTATGTCATTAAGGGCGTTGACTGGTGGTTTGTCTCATCGGCCTGCACTCTTAATTTCGCGTTCCTGGAGGATAACAAGACTCTTCGCGACCGCTTTAATAATGCACTCGCTGACATGAAGAGACTCGGCACACTTGGAATGCTTGAGCACAGATATATCACTGATCCGGAGCCTGAAACTTTGAAGCCTGTAGAATTTCCTAAATTTCCCGGCGAACCTACTATAACCGTAGCAGTAACAGGAGATTTGCCGCCTATTGATTACGTTGCTCCGGACGGGACTCCAGCAGGTTATAACACTGCATTACTTGCCGAATTAGCTAATAAACTTCATGTCAATATCAAAACTGTAATAGTTGAAACCGGTGCGCGTGCTGCTGCGATTCAATCAGGGCGCGTTGATGTCGTTTTCTGGTTCCAGAGCAATATTGATGAAACAATGCCGGCTATTGATGTTCCTCAGGGTTTAATTTTGTCGCAGCCTTATTACAAATGGAACGAACAATATTTTATAGGGCTTAAGGCAAAATAATAACTAGAAATTTTTTATCAGGAGGCTTTATTGCCATGAAAAAAATACTTATTGCGTTCATAATTGTAGTACTTAGCTTTAACGTTGCTTATTCGCAGGAGAAGAGCGATGCACTTTTTCAGGCTGCCTTGCTTCAGTCTTTGATGTCGGGAGTCTATGATGGTTTTATCACTGTAAAAGATGTAAAGAATTACGGTGATACAGGAATCGGAACATTTCAGAGCGTCAACGGTGAATTAATAATGCTTGACGGCCAAGTCTACCAGGCTTTATGGGACGGGAGCGTGAAAATTGCCGATGACTCCGAGACAATACCGTTTTGCAATGTAACATTTTTTGATTCAGATATAACACGTGAAAATGTCAGCGCAAAAAGTATTTCCGAGATTAAATCTAAACTTGACGAAATTGTGAACTCTCACGGGAAGAATCAATTTTATATGGCGAAGATTACCGGTTTGATGAATTCTATTCTTGTGCGTAGTGAATTAGCGCAGGAGAAACCCTATAAGCCTCTTGATGAAGCACTAAAGACAGATCAGCGCGAATTTACGTACAAAAATTTAGAGGGCGTTGTTGTTGCGTTATACTGCCCTGCTTACATGAACGGGCTTAATAGTCCGGGCTGGCACCTTCATTTTGTTTCGCATGACAAGACAAAAGGCGGCCACGTGTTAGAGCTTGATTTTAATTCGTGCAAAGTTGAGCTTGACATTATGAGCAGCTTTCAAATGATTTTGCCGGATAATGCGGGCTTTAACGATAAGGATTTGGCTATCGAAATGAGCGAAAGAATCAAGCAGGTCGAGAATCAATAAGCCTATAAATTTTTTCACGTTCTCCCTTGTTTTAATGCAGGGGAGATTTTTTTTTGCGCGTAAATACTTATTCTGCATAGTATAATATTTTGCGTTAATTCATATTTTATCAAGGGGGGTAATTTTTTGAGTCGTCTTGTAGTTAGACCTGAGACAGAAATTCAGGCTACAGCAAATTCACTTCACGCAGATTTAGAGAGGCGCGTTACTGGTGCACCTCCCGGGCTTTGTCCGTTGGATTTGGCGAGCAGTTATTTAAAAGTTTATTCTGCTCAGACTTGCGGAAAGTGTGTCCCTTGCAGAGTCGGTTTGCGTCAATTAGAAAAATTAATTGATGATCTAATCGAGGGGCGCGGCGATTTGAAAACGGTTGATTTAATCGAGAGAACAGCAGAAAGTATATATCATTCAGCAGACTGCGCAATCGGTTACGAAGCTGCTAATATGGTGCTTAAAGGTGTTCGGGGCTTCAGAGATGATTACATTGCACACGCTACTAAAGGTCATTGCCTGGCTGAAGGTTTTCAGGCGGTACCGTGCGTTTCTCTATGTCCTGCACATGTCGATGTACCCGGCTATATTGCTTTAATCAATGCAGGAAGGCAGGTCGACGCAGTTAGACTAATACGCAAAGATAACCCGTTCCCAAGTGTGTGCGCTATGGTTTGTGAGCATCCTTGCGAGAATAAATGCAGGCGCAGACTTGTTGATGACGCTTTGAATATTCGCGCGTTGAAATTATATGCTGTAACAAATTCCGGTCATGTGCCAGTTTATCGCGATGGAGAAGGCCCCGCACCCGCAACAGGAAAGAAAATCGCTATAGTAGGAGGCGGCCCAAGCGGTATAAGTGCAGCTTATTATCTCGGCATGATGGGTCATAGTGTAGAAATTTTTGAGCAGCGCAAACATTTAGGCGGCATGTTACGTTATGGGATTCCTGCTTATAGACTGCCGAGAGAAATTTTAGACGAGGAAATCAGCACGCTTTTAACAGCAGGAGATATTAAGGTTCATACAGAAACAGTTATAGGCGGAGATTCTTATCCGTTGACAAAATTACGTGAAAACTTTGACGCGGTTTATATTGCGATTGGTGCTCATACAGATAAAAGTTTACGCATTCCCGGCGAAGATTCCAGCGGCGTTATGTCTGCTGTAACTCTTTTGCGCAGAATCGGCGATAATGATTATCCTGACTTCACCGGCAAAAAAGTTGTTGTCGTCGGAGGCGGTAACGTTGCAATGGATTGCGCGCGCTCGTCAATGAGGTTAAAAGCTGAAAGAGTCGTAATCGCTTATAGACGTAGAAGAGAGGAAATGACAGCACTTCCTGAAGAGGTCATGGCCGCTGAAGCAGAAGGCTGCGAATTATTTGAACTTGTTGCTCCTCAAAAAGTAGAAGTCGAGAACGGCAAAACAAAAGCTCTCTGGGTACAACCTCAAATGATTAGCTTTGTCAAAGACGGAAGGCCGAGTCCCAAAGCAGCAAGCACCGACCCCGTAAGAATCGAAGCAGATTATGTGATTATCGCAATCGGTCAGGGAATCGAGAGCTACAATTTTATGAATGTACCAGTTAATACGCGCTCAGGAACGATTAAGACTCTTGATAGTGAAGAACTTGAAAATATGCCCGGTATTTTTTCCGGCGGAGACTGTGTAACCGGCCCTGCTACTGTAATAAGCGCAATAGGTGCAGGAAAAATCGCAGCAGCAAATATCGATGAGTATTTAGGATTCAATCACCCGATTAATATTCCCGTTGATATTCCCGACCCTGTGCCCCATAACAGACCGGCCTGCGGAAGAGTTAAGCTGCGTGAACGTTCAGTCGATGACAGGATCAAAGATTTCAGCCTCGTTGAAGAAAGTATGACTCAGGAAGAAATGGAACAAGAGACTAACAGGTGTCTGCGCTGTGATAGATACGGCTTTGGCACATTCAGGGGAGGCCGTGAATTACGATGGTAAACATAAAGATTAACGGTACAGCACTTCAAGTCCCGGAAAATATTACGATTCTTGAAGCCGCGAAAATACACAATATAAATATTCCTCACCTTTGTTACTTGAAGGATTTAAACGAGATCGGCGCATGTCGTGTGTGTGTAGCTGAAATCGTCGGGCTTGACAGACTCGTGGCCTCCTGCAACACTAAAGTACTTGAGGGAATGGAGATCCGCACAAATTCACCGAAGGTCAGGCAGGCACGCAAAATTAATATCGAGCTTCTTTTATCGCAGCATAGTGCAAGGTGTCCGGAGTGCGCGCGTTCAGGAAATTGCGAATTACAGACTATAGCAAACAGTTTAGGAATTACTGATTTCCCCTATCATGAAGACATCAAGCACTTAAAATGGAATCAAGATTTCCCGTTAATTCGCAAAGATGAAAAGTGTATTAAATGTATGCGTTGTGTTCAGGTCTGCGAGAAAGTACAGCAAATGAACGTGTGGGACGTTGCAAAATCAGGCTCTCAGACTCTCGTTGACTGCCGGGGCGGAAAGGACATCACCGAAATTAACTGCACAGTCTGCGGCCAGTGTATTACTCATTGTCCCGTAGGCGCACTCGTTGAACGCGATGACACCCAGAAAGTACGCGATGCATTTGCAGACGGCGATAAAATTTTGATTGCGTCAGTAGCTCCGGCTGTTAGAACGTCATGGGGTGAGCAGTTAGGCTTGACTCACGATGAAGCAACCGCAGAGAGATTAGCAGCTGCTTTGAAGGCTGTCGGATTTGATTACGTCTTTGATACGGATTTCTCGGCGGACTTAACTATTATGGAAGAGGCCAGCGAATTTGTCGAGAAGCTCAAGAACGCGAAAAATGAGAAATTCCCGATGTTTACGTCATGCTGTCCCGGCTGGATTAGATTTATAAAAATGGAGTTCCCTGACCTAGTCCCGCAATTATCGAGCGCAAAATCTCCTCAGCAAATGTTTGGAGCGATTATTAAATCATGGTACGCCCAAATTTTAGGAGTAACGCCCGACAAAATTTATCACGTTTCATTTATGCCGTGTACAGCTAAGAAATATGAGTGCGACGTGGAGTGCATGAATTCATCAGGTGCGCGCGATGTTGATGCAGTCTTGACAGTTCGTGAAATGGACAGATTAATCCGTTCAGAAGGTATCAACGTCAAAGATTTAAAGGATGTCGAATTTGACAGGCCATTAGGCACAGCTTCAGGCGCAGGACACATTTTCGGAACAACCGGCGGAGTCATGGAAGCAGCTTTACGAACCGCATATAATTTCGTAACAGGCAAGAATCCGGATCCAGACGCATTTAATTACGTTCGCGATTATAACGGCATCAAGGAAGCAGAATTTGAGATCGCAGGCGCAAAATTGAAAATCGCTGTAGTTCACGGTTTAGGCAATATCAGAAAACTTTGCAATGACATTCAAGCGGGCAGAGTCCATTATGATTTTGTCGAGTGCATGGCATGTCCGACAGGTTGTGCAGGAGGAGGAGGCCAGCCGATTCATGAAGGCGAAGAACTCGGCGAAGGACGCGGGAAAATTTTACTCGACATGGACAAGAAAATGACATTGAGATTTTCTCACGAGAACCCGTCAATTATTCAGTGCTACAAAGAATATCTCGGCAAACCTTTAGGCGAGAAGTCCCATCATCTTTTACACACTGACCAGTCTAAATGGGAGCTTTGGAAATAGCTTTATTGTCGCAATACTAAAAATTTTTCTTCCCGGGCTTTTTTTGAGTTCGGGGAGATTTTATTATTACACTTTTATATCTGTAAACGCGATAAATTAATTGCATGAGATCAGGAAATAGAGCAATTTTCAATGATACAAGCAAAGAGGTAAAATATATTTATGAAAGTGTTTTCCAATATTTACGTATTAGAATTATTAGCGCAAAGGCAGCAGGACATAGAGCGTTTTTCAAAATGTAATTATAAAATTTTGAAGTGAATTTCTATATTTTGATAACAATATTATGAAGGGTTTAAGAATGCCATTTACTCATTCTATGATAAATATTAAGCATTTTCGGAAAAGTATAACAAAATATTTTTGTTGAGCTAAAAACTTGAATGGATAATAGTCAATAAAGTGGACATAAAAAACTAAAATTAGTTAATTTTTTGTCCAAAATTCTGCTTCTTTCTCATTAGGAGAAAGTCCATTATTAGCACTATGAGGACGTTTAGTATTATAAAATCCGTCAATATACGACATTATAGACTGCTTTACGTCTTTTAATTGCAAAAACTTTCGCCTACTTATTTCCTATTTT